>CAJWFU010000467.1:0-2583 GCA_913031315.1 uncultured Phycisphaerae bacterium
AATGACATCACCGAGCATCGCGAAGCTGGCGGTCACGCCGCCGGTGGTCGGGTCCGCGAGTACGGAGATGAACAAGCCCCCGGCTTCATCGAAGCGTCCGAGCACCGCGGAGGTCTTGGCCATCTGCATGAGCGAGTAGCCGGATTCCTGCATTCGGGCACCGCCCGAGCAGGCCACGATGATCAGGGGAAGATCGTGATCCAGCGCGTGCTCGGTGGCTCGAGCCAGTTTTTCGCCGACCACCGATCCCATCGACCCGGCGAGGAACGTGAAGTCCATGGCACCAACCACGACTTTTCGACCCTTCACGAAGCCGACGCCGGTCAGGCAACCGTCGTTCTCACCGCTTTTTCGTCGGGCGGCGTCGATCCGGGCGCGATACGGCTTGACGTCGACGAATCCCAACGGATCCGCGGCGGCGAGGTCGGCGTCGAACGGTTCGAAACTACCGGGGTCAACCAACTGCCCGACCCGTTGCCGGGCCGAGACACGGTGGTGGTGGTCGCACTTCGGGCAGACCTGGAGGTTCTGCTCCATGGTCTTTCCAAAGACGGTTTCACCGCAGCCGACGCACCGGATCCACAGTCCTTCGGGAACTGCCTTCTTGGTGGTGATGTCGGCTTGTTCCCAGGTCTGGTTGGCCACGAGCCGCTCCTTCGGAGTCATGAAAAGGCGTTGGTGTCCGCCGGATGAATCGCTTTTCAGGATATCCGCGTCTGCTCCACTCGTCCCGACTCGGTCCTATCCGCCCGCTCGATCGCTGGTTTCTCGGACCGGGCGGGCCAGTCTCGCGGCCGCATCGAGGGGAAGGACCCAGAGCTCCACCCGGGGTCGTCCCTCCATCCAGCGGCGAGGATTCCCGTCGGTGGTGCCCGCGAGGGCGGCGCGGACGAACCCCCCCGCCAGTTCATGCAGCACCAGTCCCACGGTCGGAGGCTTTCGTTTGAGGATGGCCCGCAGCGCATCCACGAGGCGGGTTCGGGCGTCGGCGAAGGGCTCACCCTCTGGTGGTACCAGATTGGACGGGTCGTCCTCCCACTGACGGGCTCGGCGCTCGAATCGATCTCGGAGTTCGATCATCGACAGACCGGCCAGGACACCGAGCGCCGGATCCGCCAGTTCATCATTGCCCCGAGGTCGCCCCCCCAGAGCGCTGCTCGCCAGTCTTGCGGTTTCCGTCGCGCCGGAGTCCAGCGGATGATGGATCCGTGCCGGCGGCGCGA
Organism: uncultured Phycisphaerae bacterium; assembly: GCA_913031315.1. Lineage (GTDB taxonomy): Bacteria > Planctomycetota > Phycisphaerae > Phycisphaerales > SM1A02. Next base: position 1,224 of record CAJWFU010000467.1, read on the forward strand.
ACGGCATGGTGGTGGCCCGTTCGAATGCTTCGATCGAGGCTGCCCGCCCGCCTTTGGAAAGCGGCAGATCCTCGTCCCCCCGGAGGCGGTCCGAATCATCCCAGTCGGTCTCCCCGGCCCGGATCAGCCAGAGAACGATGGAGGGTCTTCGACTCACGTCGCCGGGCACTGGATGGCGCGGATGGCCGCGGGGCGATCCGTGCTGCGGAAGATCGCGGATCCGGCGACCAGGACATCGCATCCCGCCGCGACGACCCTTGCGGCATTGTCGGGTGCCACGCCCCCGTCCATCTCCAGCCGCTGGTCGGGGCGGAGGCGTCCGGCGAGGTTCCGGGTCTTCTCAAGTGTTTCTTCGATGAACGCCTGGCCCCCGAACCCCGGGTGGACGCTCATCACCAGGGCGAGGTCGAATCGATCCAGAACCGGGTCGAGGCGTTCGATCGGAGTTTCCGGATTGAGCGCGATGCCCGCCGTCATGCCGAGCTCGTGGCATCGATCCCGCAGTTCCAGAAGCGTTTCCGGGCTCGCGACCTCGATGTGCATCGAGCAATGATCAGCGCCCGCCTTGGAAAACGGCTCGAGGTACGCCCCGGGGTCGGTCACCATCAGGTGGACGTCCAGAAACGCGTGGGGACACGCCTTTCGAACGGCGGCGCAGACAGCCGGTCCCATGGAGAGGTTCGGCACGAAGTGCCCGTCCATGATGTCGACGTGCAGCACGTCGGCGCCCTCGGCCAGAACCTGCGAACAATCCTCGCCGAGGCGAGCGAAGTCCGCGGCCAGCACCGACGCCGCGGCGATCGGCGTCGGTGGTGGCTGGGTGAATCGGTTCTTGACGGACTCTGGTGCGGTGTTCATGGTCAACGCCATTGGGACTACGAACCTTTTCAGCGACGCTTCCCGCGGCCCGCCTGGCCTCGGTACACGTCCAACTGACGCTTGTACGTGTCCTTGAGGTCGGGCTTCACGGCCATCCAGGCCTGCATCTGCTGGCGGATGGCCTTGTCCTTGTCGCCGGCCGCGTAGTCGACCATCGCGCTGGTGGCCAGCGCGTCGGGGTTCGAAGGGCCTTGGAGCGAGAGAAGTCGATCAGCGGCCTTCCGTGCCAGCTTGAGGTCACGAACGCACTCGGTGGGCTCGTTGGCGGTCAGGCGGGCGATGGCTTCCAGGGCTCCGGCGTCATCGCTGTACGTCTTGAGCAGGTTTTCGCCCCAGGCTTCGGTGGCGTCCGCGTTCTTTTCGCCACAGGCGAGCATCCGGTACTTGCGAAGGGCGACGGACAGGAAGACGGTGGAATCGAGTCCGATCACTTCGTCGAGATGTCGGTAGGCGTCCGCCCAATTGGCGACCTTTTCCGCCC
>CAJWFU010000468.1:0-2581 GCA_913031315.1 uncultured Phycisphaerae bacterium
ATCTGGTTCGATGCCCAATGCCGAAATCCATGGAATACCGAGCAGGGTTCGAGTGGTTCGAGCGCGGGAAGCGCGAGCGGGACGGCCGCCGGCCTCATGGCCTTCGCTCTGGGAACCGAGACCTACGGTTCGATCGTCTCACCCTGCGTTCGATGCGGCGCAACCGGACTTCGCCCGACCTTTGGACGGGTGTCTCGATACGGCGCCATGAGCCTCTGCTGGTCGCTCGACAAGATCGGCCCGATCACCCGACGAGCGGCGGACACCGCTCTGGTGCTGGCCGCGATCGACGGACTCGATACGCGTGATCCCTCATCCGTCGGGGTTCCCTTCGCCTGCGATGCAGAACTGCCGGTGACCGGACTTCGCGTCGGATGGAACCCGAAGTGGTTCGAGAACGCGGGAGACACGGGACGCCGAATCCTCAGACACCTCGAGGACTCCGGCTGCACGCTGGTCGAAGTGGAGCTGCCAGATCTTCCGTATTCCGCACTTCTCGTCGGTCTTTACGCCGAAGCGGCCGCAGCCTTCGAGTCGCTCACCCGCGAAGATCGTGACGACGAGATGGTCTGGCAATCCGAACAGGCCTGGCCGAACACGTTTCGCCGCAGCTGGTTCATTCCCGCGGTGGAGGCGGTTCAGGCCGATCGAGTCCGGCGTCAGGCGATGGACGCGATGGCCTCCATCATGGACTCGGTCGATGCGATCGCGGTGCCGCCGTTCGCGGGCGATCTGCTTCTGGTGACCAACGCCACCGGACATCCGACCCTGGTCCTGCCGACCACCGCCGATGGAAAGACGCCCGATGGCGGCTTCACCCTGATCGGAAGACTCTTCGACGAAGGAACCCTGGTGCGGCTCGGTCGCAGCATCGAATCCTCGTTCGGTGAATCGTCCCTCCGGCCACCACTCGATTGAAGATACAGGTCCCATGAACGAGAACGATCGAGACCAGGCCGACCTCCGACTTCCGTCGACTCGACGGGGACGTTTGCTCACGACCCTGCTGGACACCACCGCCGGCACCTTCGGTCTTCCTCGACGCAACGACCGGGGTTGGCCGCGATTCGACGGCGGACCACGCGATTCGAATGCGCCCGCGTCCGGACATCCCCTGGTGCTGGTCCACGGTTTCGGAGTCGATGGCGGCACGATGCTTCAACTCGGACGACGACTGGTCGCCGCCAACCGAGTGGTGATCCCCGATCTTCCAGGCTTCGGTCGTCATGCTCCGCCTGCGAGCTTCGCCCCCGATTTCTCGCCCGGCATCGAGCCGTTCGTGGCCGCCATCGACGATCTGATCGATCGTCTCGAACTGGAGGCCCCGGTGCTCGTCGGCTCAAGCATGGGGGGCGCGATCGTCGCCAATCATGCCGCCACCCGGCCCGGACGAGCCGCGGGCATCGTTCTCATCGGACCAGCCGGACTCGAGCCACCCGTCGACTCGGAGGTCTTCGCCGCCGCGAAACGGGACGAACACATGCTGAAGGTCGACGATGCCGCTTCCTTCGACGAGGTCTACGACCTCAACTTCGTCCGCCCTCCGTTCCTGCCACGTTGGATCCGACGAACCATCGTGGCGGAGGCGGCCCCCCGGGCGGCCGAACACGAAGCGGTGCTTCGCTCCCTGGAATCCGTGATGCTGGGCGGCCCCGATCGCTACCGGTCGATCACCTGCCCCACGGAGATCGTCTGGGGGTCGAACGATCGAATCATCGATCCTTCCGGAGGACCAGTCTGGCGCGACGCCATCGAAGGGTCGAGACTCACCATCGTTCCGGAGGCCGGCCATTCGACCATGGTCGAACGACCCCATGAGGTCGCTCGGTGCGTCGAGGATCTGCTGGCCCGGATCGATCCGAGTTCCGACGCCCTCTGAGTCGGGCGACGAGGCGAGCCGGACCTCCCGGTGATCAATCGATGGCGGGTCGACCCGGAGCCGAGAGTTCGTCGACCCACAACGTGTCCTCGCCCAGATCGAAGCGAGCCCGGGCCGGACGCCCGGCCCGAATTCCGATCGTCGCGATCGCGGCCACGTATCCGGGGCCTTGTTCCTCGTCGAGTACTTGAAGACTCCAGACCCGCTCGAAGTCCTCGAAGCACGGAGGGCAGGATTCGGGATCGATCTCCACGAACCGATACCGCCGGGGCGACAGACCGATGGGGCCGTTTCCGTAGATCAGTTCCTGAATCGAGAGATCCAGCGGTCCGTCGCCGACGAGCAGTGCCCGCCGAACATCGAGGTCAAGCGCCAGATCCACGATCGGCGGCGACGTCGATCCCGGGGAACTCGCATTGACCGTCTCCCGACCCTCGACCTCGAGCGTGACCGCCAGTCCACCCGCTTCCGGCCGGGTGACGAACTCGAAGGATTCCGGTGGTCCTTCGTATGCCAACTCGAGATTGGGTTCACCTTCGGGCGGTGCGAGACGCAGTCGGCCGTTGATCGCGTCGAAACGCGGCTCCCCGGTGATTCCCGAGAATCGGACATCCCCATCCGGTCCACCGGTTGTCCCCTAAATGGGATGAGCCCCCGCCGAGGATACCGAAACCGGAAAGGAAAACGGACATGGCTCTTCCC
>CAJWFU010000469.1:0-2579 GCA_913031315.1 uncultured Phycisphaerae bacterium
CTCCGCGGAAGGTGAAGGCCTGCGAGCCGTCCTGTTCGTAGGTGAATTCGGTGTGGAGTTCGAAGGTGAAGTGGTAGTTGTGATCCGGGCCGTTGCCGCCCGAGTTCCCGTACAGCTGGTGGTCGACCGGGAAGAAGCCGTTCCGCTCCGAGTAGACCTCGTCCTTGTTGGAGTCGAAGACGTACGAACCGTCGGCCTGGCGGGCGAGGGAGACGTCGAGCAGTCGCGACTTGTTCACCCTCGGGTCGTCCCGGAACCAGAGTCGGAAGGATTCTTCATCCTCGATCCCACCGCGGTCATTTCCGCTGCTGGAACCTGCCGTGTCCCCGGCCGCGGAATCGAAGAGTCGCCAGCAGATGTTCTTGCCTGAGGCATTCTTCCACTGATTGGCGACCTTGAATCCGTTTCCGGTGAACACCGGCTTGCCCTCCGAATCGAGGTTGTCGGACACGTTTCCGACGTAGTGGCCGAAGCCGCTGTCGGGCCGTCGTTCGAAGTCGGGGTGGCCATTCTCGACCGTCCGCTCCTTGAAGTCCCGGATCACGCCGGTCAGAACCACCGATTCGGGGTTCTCGTCTTCGATGCCCTGGGGTTCCGTGGGGAACGGGGCCATGGCCAGTGTTCCGGCGGCCAGGATGGCGGTGGTGGTGGCGATGCAGGTGGTGATGGACTTCATGGGCTTTCCTCCGGAGGGCGTTTCGCAAGAAGTATGCGGTGCCTCCAACCTCGACGGTACGATTCACGTTTCGGGGAGCAACCCATTTGACCGGTCGATTCGGCTCGAGGTTGGACATCCGAGGGTCAGGTGGATCGTGCGGGTCTTGCCGATCATGAGGCCTCGGGTGCAGTGCAAGGCGGCATCGGACCGATGCTGCAAGGTCCCTTTCGAAACGAGCTCACGGAGATTCACGCAATGGATTGCTTCCGGATTCAGGGTGGCCAGCGACTGGCCGGCAGTATGAAGGTCGAGGGCTCCAAGAATGCCTCGCTCCCCCTGATGGCCGCCGCCCTTCTCGCGGACGGACCGATCGACCTCCATGGGGTGCCGGAACTCAGCGACACCCGCAACATGATCCGATTGCTGACCGAACTCGGGCTGGAGATCGATGAATCCGAGCCTGGGAGGCTCCGGTTTCGGACTCTGGACCCCACTGCGGTCCACGCCAGGTACGACATCGTGCGAACGATGCGAGCCAGTATCTGTGTTCTGGGGCCTCTTCTGGCCCGCCGACGAAAAGCGATCGTGTCCATGCCGGGTGGGTGTGCCTTCGGCGCCAGGCCGGTCGATCTTCATCTCCGGGGTCTCGAAGCCCTTGGTGCGACCGTGAAGCTCGATGGGGGGGATATCCACTGCGAAGCGGCCCGGCTCAAGGGCACCACGATCTTCCTGGGCGGACCCTACGGATCAACGGTTCTGGGAACCGCCAACGTGATGAGTGCGGCCACGGTCGCGGAAGGAACCACGATCATCGAATCCGCGGCCTGCGAGCCCGAGATCGCGGATCTTGCCCGGCTTCTCAACTCGATGGGCGCGAAAATCGAAGGGGCGGGAACGCCGCGCCTCGTGATTCACGGGGTGGACGAACTGGGGCCGGCCTCCCACACGGTGCTGCCGGATCGGATCGTGGCTGGTACCTACGCCGCCGCGGTGGCGGTGACCAACGGAGACGTGGAGATCCACGACTTCCCCTACGACGGCCTTCTGGCCGCCCTTGATCGCTTCCGCGAGATCGGCGTGGTGGTCGAGCGACTCGATCCCACGGAGGATCCGCTCCGCTGTCGGGTCCGGGTGACCAGCGAACGCGTGCTTCGACCGTCCATCATCACGACTCAACCCCATCCGGGCTTTCCCACCGACCTGCAGGCCCAGTTCATGACTCTTCTCTGCCTCGCCAACGGCAACAGCATCATCACCGAGAAGATCTATCCGGAACGCTTCATGCACGTGGCCGAACTTTCCCGCATGGGGGCCGACCTGATTCGGCAGGGGCCGACCGTGATGGTGGTCGGTGGACGGGAACTCGTGGGAGCGCCGGTCATGGCGAGTGATCTCCGGGCGTCGGCCTGCCTCGTGATGGCGGGACTCGCAGCCCGCGGGGAGACCATCGTGAACCGGGTCTATCACCTCGATCGAGGGTACGTGCAGATGGAGAAGACCCTGAACGATCTCGGGGCCAGCATCGAACGCATCGATGATCGTGAGTTGCCGGAGGACGTGGCTCTGAGCTGAGCCACGAGCCGGCGATCAGCCGTGGAGGATCGCGTGCATCGCGATCGCGGCAGCGGTCGCGGCATTGAGGGATCGCTCGTCATCTCCGCCCGGCCTTTCCGACGGTGGCAGATCCGCCGGACCGTCGATGCGACGAATCTCATCGCAGCGTTCGAGCGTGGCCGCATCGAGACCGTGTCCTTCGTTTCCAATCACGATCACGGTCCGATCCGGACGGTCGGAGGCACCGACCGGCCGGAAGCCGAGCGGATCCGCGTCGGGAAGATTCTCCAGGCCGATGCTGGTGAAACCGCCGTGGCCGCGAAGGTCGCTCAGGACCTCGGGCATCACGCCACCCACCGCCCAGGGA
>CAJWFU010000470.1:0-2578 GCA_913031315.1 uncultured Phycisphaerae bacterium
CTCGGCGGGCGTGAAGCAGTTCGATCAATTCCTCTCGCAACGATCGGACCCGGGAGGCGAAGGCGGAAACCGACGGGAGTGACCCCAGCTGGCGGGCGGCTTCTTCGGCGCGAAGGGTCGCCACCGTCTCCTGAGGATCGCCGTCGCGGCCGACGGTGATGCGGAGCGAGCCGCCGTGTATCTGGAGGCGAGTGACGTCAAGCACTCGAAGTCCGCGGGCCTCGAGAAGGCTTGAAACGCTCTCGAGCGAGTAGTAGCAGAGATGCTCGTGGTAGATCGTGTCGAATTCAACGTGGTCGAGGAGGTCGGCAAGGTAGGGGAACTCGATGGATGCGATGCCCTCGTCCGTCAGAAGATGGGCGATTCCGTCGACGAATCCATGGAGATCCGAGACGTGGGCCAGGACATTGTTGGCCACGATCACATCGGCTGCGCCATGCTTTGATCGGATTTCGCGGGCCAGATTCAGGTCGAAGAATTCGGCCAGAGCCGGCACGCCGCGTTCGATCGAAGCGCGAACCTGCCGTGGAGCGGGATCGATTCCCAGAACCGGAATGTCGCGCTCGGCGAAATTCGCCAGCAGCGAGCCGTCGTTGCTGGCGAGTTCAACCACGAAATTCGACTCGTCCAGGCCTCGGGCGGCGATGAGTCGGTTGGCGTTGTTTCGAGCGTGGGTCATGAGGTCACGCGAGAACGAGGAGAAATAAGGGTAGTCCTCGCCGAAGAGTTCCTCTCGAGGTCGACTCTCAAGGATCTGAACCAAGGTGCAATTCGGACACCAACTCAGTTCCAGGGGCCGGAGTGGTTCGGTACCGGGCTCGGCGTCGGCGGGGAGCAGGCCGTCCGACCGGGGGCTCTGGCCGAGATCGAGCACGGGGCGGAGGCCGGTCGTTCGACAGGACCGGCAGGAGGATTCGGCGGCACGTCGCGCGAAATGCGGCAGGGGTGCGTCGACCTGTCGAATGGACTGATCGATGATGTCGGAATCGATGAGCGAACGGATGTGTCCGAGTCGTTGGTATCGACTGCCCTCGAATTCCGGTTGGGAGAGTCCCAGCCTTCGGATTTCATCCCGGACCTGCGCCACGGTCCCGGGCACGGTCCACCGAGGCTGGAATTCCGGGAGTTCCCGACTGATGCGACTGCAGTTCACCCGGTAGTTCCGCAGGTCGCTGCCGGCCCCTTCACCGAACGTGACTTCACTGTCGGGCACCGCATCATGAACGATGGTCGCGATGTCCCGGACCAGGAAGTTCTGATCGCTGCGCCCGACGTTGTAGGCACGGTCGTGGACTCGGTCGGACTCGACTTCGGTGACGGCCACGAAGGCCCGGGCGATGTCTTCGACGTGAACGATCGGTCTCCAGGCCCGGCCGTCGGACTTGAGATGCACCTGTCCGGTGGTGAGGGCCCAGGCGACGAGGTTGTTCACGACCAGGTCGAAACGGATTCGCGGAGAAATCCCACAGGCGGTACCGCTCCGAAGGATCACCGGTGTGAAGTTCGTCCCGGCCAGGGATCGGATGCCTCTTTCGGCTGCGACCTTTGCGATGCCGTAGGGCGTCACGGGGTTGAACGGACTGTCTTCGTCCAGGAGGTCGTTTCCCGAGGCGCCGTAGTTGCTGCAGGTCGAACTGAAGATGAAACGCCGGACTCCGGCGGCCCGGGCCTCGGATGCCAGTCGAACCGCGGCGACATGGTTGATCTGATCGGTGAGATCAGGATCCATGTCGCCGAGGGGGTCATTGGAAAGACCGGCCAGGTGGATGACGGTGTCGAAGCCCCGGAGATCTTCCCGGTCGGCATCCCGGATGTCACGCTCGATCGAGGGGACCGGCAGGATCCGTGATTCGGATCCGTAGGTGCAGCGTCGAAAGAGATCGGTGTCGAGTCCGACCACGTCATGCCCACGACGAACCAGCAGTGGCGTCAGCACGGTGCCGATGTAGCCGAGGTGCCCGGTCACCAGAATGCGGCTGGGGTGGCTCGGAGGGTTCATGGCAGGCTCCAGGGGGCGGCGTTCCCTGCCCAGAGATCCTCGAGAATCTGTCGGTCTCGTCGAGTATCCATGCACTGCCAGAAGCCGTCGTGTCGGAAGGCCATGAGTTCGCCGTCAAGGGCGAGGTTCCTCATGGGTGCATGTTCCCACATCTGATCCTGTCGTTCGATGTAGTCGAAGATTCCGGGCTCGAGCACGAAGAACGCTCCGTTGATCCATCCCTCCGCCGCCTGGGGTTTTTCGCTGAATTCCGTGATCTGTCCGTTTTTTCCGAACTCAAGATGCCCGTACCGCGCCGGAGGGCGGACCGCGGTGACGGTGGCGAGTTTTCCATGGGAACGATGGAACGCGAGGAGTTCGTCGAGATCGATGTCGGAGAGGCCGTCACCCCAGGTGAGCATGAAGGTCTCCGCCCTCAAGTGGGGTTGGAGCTGCTTGATGCGACCTGCGGTCAGCGTGTCGCCGCCGGTGTCGTGCAGATGAACCCGCCAGTCGAGCGGACGACGCTGATGGCGAGTGACGTCGCCGGAGGCGAAGTCGATCGAGAGTCCCCCGTCCAGATCGCAGAACTGCGTCATG
>CAJWFU010000471.1:0-2559 GCA_913031315.1 uncultured Phycisphaerae bacterium
TGATCGATCAGTGCATCTCGATCTTCGCGGGTTCCCGCGGATTCCTCGACGACGTCGAGCTTCCGAGGGTCAGCGAATTCGAACGCGACATCCTGGAATACTTCCGGGGCAAGGGCAAGGCGGTTCGCGACATGCTCGTCGAACAGAGGAGCTTCAAGAAGCTCGACGCCGAGTTCACGGCGGCTTGCGAGGACTTCAAGGCCGGCTGGGCTGGTTGATACCAACCTCGACCTGCGATCTTCTTCACGACCCTCGCCCTCTTGGCGAGGGTCGTGTCGTGACCGGGTCCCCGGCGAAATCGTCCCCGGACCCATGCGGAGCTGGAATCATGACCAGAGACCATCGAATTTCGTGTGTTCGTCTGCTGGTCGCGACCCTGTGGCCGGTGTCGCTGCTTTCGACGGGGTGCATCACCGGGAATGAAGCGGAAGAATCACTCGAGCCCTCCCGCTCGCAGCAGCTAGCGGATCTCGAACGAGCTCACGACATTGGAATCATCAGTGACGTGGAGTACGAGGCCAATCGTCAATCGCTCCTTGAGCAGGAATGAATGACGCCGGCCGCCATTGGTACCATTCGTGGTGATCAAACGCACCAAGGAGTCGATCATGAAGAGGATGACGAAAGCCCTTCCAGCGATTCTCGTTCTTGCTGGAGCCTTGATCCCAACCCAGTTTCTTGGGGGATGTGTCATGGGCAATGACACTCGGGTGATCAGTCCCACGGTGGGGGAACAGCTCATCGACCTCAAGAAGGCGCTCGACGAAGGTGCCATGACGGAAGAGGAATACGCCCGGGCACGGGCGGAGCTCCTCGCCACGATTCCGAAAAAGTCGTGAGCCGCCGTCCGGGGCCTTTCGATCCACAGGTTGAATCAGCCTGATCAGCATGGGCCAGGCCCGGAGCGGTTCATTCCACGAAATGGTGCAGCAAGCTTCAGGAGGCGCGACCCTGAATCCGAATCGGCGACATTGGAATGATGTGTGGGCGACGAAGTCTCATCTCGAGGTGAGTTGGTTTCAATCGGAGCCGGCACCTTCGCTCGAGGCGATCGACGACATCGGCGTCGGCGAAGCCGATGAGATCATCGATGTGGGATGTGGCGAGTCGCATCTGGCCGAGGGGTTGCTTGAACGCGGCGTCGGAAAGGTCCATCTGCTGGATGTCTCCTCGGTCGCGATCGAGGCGGTCCGGTCGCGGCTTGCCGGCTGCGAGACCGCGAAGAGGGTCATCTATCATCCCATCGGGGTCCTCGAACTGGATTCGCGACTTTCGGTCTCCCTGTGGCATGACCGAGCGGTGCTTCATTTCATTCGGGAGCCTGAGGCACGAGCTCGATACGCGGCGGTCGCCGCGGCAGCCGTTCGGCCCGGCGGACATCTGGTGGTGGGCGGATTCGCCGAAGATGGCCCGCCGCGTTGCAGTGACCTCGAGGTGGAGGGAGCCGGGGAGGATGAACTGGTCGAATTGTTCGGGGCGGATTTCGATCTGAAGTCCTTCACCCGGGAGTCCCACGAAACACCATGGGGTGCGTTGCAGTCGTTTCAATGGTGCGTTTTTCAACGGCATCGGGAGACATCATGACCCTGGGAACCGGATTCAACTCCAATCGGAAGAACGAGTCGTGAAGGTCGTGGCCACCTTGCCTCCATTCGTGGCGTTGCAGCTGCTCGATGAACTCGAAGCGGCGGGTATCCCGGCCCAATCGACCGACATGGCTCCCGGGATCGGCATCGCGGCCTATCCAGGCCTTCTGGAGACCACCGCCACCGTATGGGTGCTGAACGAGGGTGATCTGGCGGCGGCCCAGAAGATCTTCGAGGAAATGCGGAGCGAGGCCGCCGAGGCGATGGCTTCCGAGGATGACATCGATCGTGAGGACGACCCCGTCCGGCCGGACGAGGCGTTGATCTCGTCTCGTCGTCGGAATGCCTATCTGCTGGTCCTGCTTCTCTGGACCGGACCGGTCGGGCTGGTCATGATCCTGATCGTGTTCCTGCTGATCTTCGGAGGCGTCGGATGACCGATCACGGGTTGACGCATTGCGCGATCGAATGTCGCGACCTCGACCGTTCGATCGATTTCTACGAACGGTTCGGAGGTTTCGAGGTCGTGCATCGCCGAGACGGGGTGGCCTGGATCAGCGACCGGACGCGACCATTTTCGATCGTGCTGGCGGTCGCCGAAGAGGTGCGGCCGATCGGACCTTTCGCGCATCTCGGATCGGCCTGCCGCGATCTGGTGGAATTCAACCGCCGATTGGACGAGGCACGGCGGGACGGGGTTCTTCGCGAAGGTCCCAGCGGCGGTGATGGACCAGCCGGCACCTGGGCGTTCCTCGATGATCCCGACGGAAACACCTTCGAGATCTCGGTGGGACAGGGTGTGGAGGAGTTCGACGGTCGTGACTCGGTCCCCTCCGGGCCGGTCAAACGGTCGGTCGTGGGGGTGATGGGAAGTGGAGATGATTCGCACGAGGAGATCGCGGTTCCGCTGGGGGCGGCGATCGCACGAGCCGGTTGGCATCTGCTCACCGGTGGGGGTGGCGGGGTGATGGCA
>CAJWFU010000472.1:0-2557 GCA_913031315.1 uncultured Phycisphaerae bacterium
GGATTGGATCGATAAGTTGATGATCAGGGATACCGGCCACTTCAACTTCGCCTTCGCCGACGGACACGTCGAACGCCATAAATGGGCTGGTACGAGCTACAACGATCCCGATCCGATCGAAGTGGCGTTCATGCGACCCCAGACCAACGTCTACTACGCCGGGCCGGATTGGGATTGGATCTCAGAGCGACTCTTCCCCGGAAGTCGATCGCTCTACGGAGGATGGTGATCCTTTCTCGAAATCGCCCAAGCTGGTCCTGTTCAATGGTCGCCTCTTGTCTGGCTTTGATTCTCCCGGCACTCCATGGCTGCGGAAACACCACGCCACCGCCCGAGCCGAATCCCATCGGGCCGAGATCCAACGGACCTCAGGTCGATCTCGAGAAAATGCGCGAAGATCCAATCGTCCGCGCCTTCGAATCCGAGTGCGAGGCCTATCAGGCCATACGGGCTGAACTTCAGCCACTGGATGAAGCCCTCGGAGCGGGGACCCTCTCAGAAGCGGACATCGAACGCTGGAACGCCCTTCAGGCATCCGCCTCCGCGGAACGCAGCCGGCTCAATGCCATCATGTACGACGACCGAATGAGCGAGGATCAACGAGCCGCCATGTGGTGGATTCTCCGGGGCGAGCCGGCCCCCGGCGGCTGATCTCCGATTTGAACACACGGCCTTCGTGGTGCTGTACATTCGAGGCATGCTGCCCACCACACAATCCGTCGATCGAGGACATCGAACCCTGTTGCTCGCTGCGGTACTGGCGCTCCCCGTGATACTCGGGGGATGCGTGTCGAATCCATTCCAGAAGAACTACACGGGTCGAACCCAACCGCTGGAAGGCACGCCCCAGCGACTCCAGAAGAAGGAGTCGCTTCGTCGCCTGGGTACCAGCCAGTTCGATGTGGAGATCACCGCAGGAATGCTTCCCGACGATGACACCGCCCTGGCGGTCGCTCGGGACGTCGGCGCGAAATCATACTGGTGGACCAGCCGGCCCAAATTCAACGCCCGCAATGCCTCCGCCCAGCGAGTGAAGTCGCGAGGTCGCATCGGACAGACCGATCCCTCCGGAACGGGGTTCGGCGAGAAGTCGATCAAATGGTTCGAGTTCGAGGCGGTCTTCTACGCTGATCTCCCCGACGAAGACGAGGATTGATTCCGCCTCGAGCCCGCCCGCGACCGTTCCGAACGGAACGAAAAGAATCGCCCCCCGATGGCACTGAGGCCATCGGGGGGCGAATTTCATCTGGCGTTCGAGGTTTGCCGCAGGTCAGCCTTCGCGACCGAAGAGCATCCGGAGGCCGCCTCCGCCTCCACCTTCGCTGGCCTGGTTGTAGATGTAACGGGAGTCGAGAACCCGATCGATCGTCGCCTTGGCATCAGAGAGGTGTGCCTTGGTGTAGGGATCCAGACGGTTGCCGTCACGGCTGAGGGTTTCGATGATCTGCTCGTTGAGATCTCGAAGCTGCATGCGAGACAGGCTGGAGACGGCCGTGGAACTGGCCCCGAAACCGTTGCTCTCGCCGGCGAGATCGATGACTCGCTCGAGGTGCGATCGCTGCAGGTTGCGGCGAAGACTCGACACGTAGGGATCAGTCGCGGTCATCTTGCCGGCCGGGCGCTCTTCAAGTTCGGTCCAGACCGCCGCCTTCACCATGTCCATGACTTCAGGGACGCTGAGAACGTCCTCCTCGCCCGACGCACGGAATTCGTTGTCAAAGACACGATTCATGGTGCTGGGGTTCAGAATCTGGGTGAGTGCCACCGCCTGGACGTTGGCGATGGACTGATGCACCGGGAAGGTCGCGTCGCGGCCGGCGTCACGCATTCCGCCCGCGTCGAACCACTTCTCGACCGTCATCTTCTTGAGCAGTTCCGGGGTGAGGCCGTACGCCTCGTCATACATGGTGATGTCGAGCACCAGCTTGAGAGCCCGACGCTGCTGATCCGCCGGGATCGACTGGATCGGATCAAGGTCCATGCCCTTCTTCACTCGATTGATCGTCGTGCCGCCGATCCAGTTGGAGGCGATGCCGACGGCCTGGCGGTGCTTGCTGAGAAGCATCTCGTAGGCACGACGAGCCTTCACCCAACCTTCACCCTCTTCGACCATGCCATCGAGGATGCGGGTTCGAAGTTCGGTCACCAACGCCACCTGCGAATCGGCGTAGTCGAGGGGGTTCTCGCCGTGATCGAAACGGCGGGCCATCGGGTCGGGGCCCATCGTGTCTTCGTCGGTCGCGTATCGAAGTTCGGGCTCGTTGGCCCGTTCCATGATCTTGTCGGTGCCTTCCGGGGAATACCCGTAGGCGATCGCCCACATGTCGTAGGGACCGATCGTGGTCGTGGTCCAGGGTCCCTGGGAGACCTCCTCGCCAAAAGCGATGTTGACCGGCAGGTAATCCATGACCGACGAGGAGATCGGGCCGTCGAAGCCCTCGGTGTTCATCTCCTGGTAACTCACGAGCTGGGAGCCCTTGAAGTTGTGACGAAGACCGAGTGTGTGACCGACTTCGTGCATGATCACCTCCTTGAGGAGGGGACCGATGAACTCTTC
>CAJWFU010000473.1:0-2556 GCA_913031315.1 uncultured Phycisphaerae bacterium
CCACCACACCGGGCACGGCGCCCGAGGGCCTTTCTCCGGTCGACCCGGAATCGGTGTACCGATTGGTTCTGGAAGACGATGTTCTCATCGAGAGGATCTCGATCGGACCCGACGGTGAGGCTCGACGAAGCGCGGTCTCAGGTGACCGATTGGTGGCCGCTTTTCAACTCGGCGAGGCCGGCGAACCCGGAATGGCGACCACGAAGAACGGCTCCTCGCAGGAGAACCGACTCGCCATGGCGCTGGGCGAACGCCATTTCGCCCCTCGTTTCACGGCCGGACAGCCGCGTGAATCTCGATTCGTTCCGGCTCCTGCCGTGGTGTCGAGGAGCGCCATCATCTTCGGGAACGCCCTCGCTGCCGGTCAGGATGAAACTCCGGTCGTGGGGGATCAGTTCGTTCTCGTGCACTATTCAGGGCGTCTGGTCATGACGCCGGATTCCGCGGCCGCGAAGGATCTGAAGGATGCCAGTGATGCTCGGCTGGTGGTCGAGGGATTGGAAGACCGGGGGATCGAACTCGAGGATGACGCCAATGGGGCCGTCGGCTCCGCCGCCCGCCTGGAATATCGGGTCTCCACCGATCGGGTGGAATTGATCGGTGACGAGGACCACCCCCTGCAGTTGAGCAGTGAGAAATTCTCACTGGATGGCGGGCGTTTCTGGTTTGAGCGTTCGACTTCGACCGGCGGCCTCATCGGACCCGGCCGGATGATCTTCGATGAGAACGGGGCTCGAGCCGTCGAATCGGCGATGGGTCACGGCATGGATGGAGTTGAGATCGCGATCAGGCAGATGCTTGCGGATTCGTCGGGAGCCGGGCTCGCCACCGCCCAGGCCGTCATGGCGGCGCTCCCCGGAATGCGGACGCAGGATGCGGCGAAGCCCGACGAGACGGCACCACCTCGGCTCGAGATCGTCTGGGAGGGTGGGGTCGATCTGGAATTCTTCGAAGAAACCGATGCCCGGCTCCGCCAGGCCCGCTTCCAAGGAGACGTCCGGGTGGCGGGCGAAGCCTTCCAGTTGGGATCAAATGCTCTGGTCGTCGATTTCGATCCTCAAGGCGACGCCGATGCGATCGATCGAATCCTCGCCACCGGGGACGCACGGGTCGATCGAGTGGGGGAAAGCGGCTCGCTCAAGGCGAAGAGAATCGATCTCGGGCTCACTCGCACCGACGATGGGCGCACCATTCCCAGTGAAATGATCGCGGAAGGTGGAGTTGCTGCGAGCGATCCTTCGCAGACTCTCTGGACGGAACGTCTGGTGGTGACTTTCCGGGAGCTTGACGAGAAGACTGAAAACACTCGTGGGTTGGCTGGAGGGCTGGCGGGTGGTCTTGCCGGTGGACTGGACGCCCGTTCTCAAGATGGAGCGGAAGCCTCCGATGCGGATGAGGAATTCGGCCAGATCGAAGTCCATACGGTGTCGGCGAACGAAGCCGTTCAGGTGAGATTGGATGAAGGCGCCCGGGTCTTCGCCGATCGGCTCCGTGGAGATGCCGTCGCCGGGGTGCTCGAACTCATGGGTGAAGATGTGATGGTGCTGCGGGGAAATGTGATCGCGGACCGGATGCAGGAGGTTCGCCTCGACGATTCGAAGCGGACCGTTCGAAGTCCCGGACCCGGCCGATTCCGGTACTACGACCAAGCCGTGACCACCCCGAGCAAGGACCGGATCAGGCGACCCTCTCCGACCAGTCGGACGTCGTTGGCGGCGACCTGGCGGGAGGCGATGGCCTATCGCCAGACCCCGGACGGCACTGGAGGTCGACTCGATCTCGAGGGTGACGTCCGAGTCCGCAGCACGCCGGATGCCCGGACCAGCGATCGGCTTGACGCCCAATCCGTCGGGCTTGATCTCGTTCACGGAGCCGGAGGAGTTCGGAACTCCGACCAGCGTCAGTCAGGACGACTGCTCGCTCGTGAGGGAGACACCACGCTGGAGCGTCTGGTTGCTCGCGGCGACGCCGTTCTGGAGAGCCGGGCCTGGGACAACGATGCGAAGACCGGCGAGCCTCGACTGTTTCGGGTGACCGGGGATGACGTCACCTACAAGGTCGAGACGGGCGAGGCGGCGGTCGAAGGCAAGGGGGGGTTGCTGGTTCACGATCCGAGACGGGATGAGAATCGCAAGGGCAAGAAGCCGGTTGAAGCCGGTTTCGGAGTGGACGGCACGACGCGTTTCACCTGGGTTCGTCGCATGACGATGACGCGTGAGATCGACGGGCGTTATCTGGTGGTGATGGACCAGGACGTCGAAGTCCTGCACGCGGGGCTTGAGACGGAAGACACCATGACCCTGACCGGCGATCGGCTCGAGGTCACCATCGATCGTCCGGAGGACGAGGAGCCGGCGCGGGCGCGGCAAGCGAACGCCGGAATCGAACTCGGCGGTCCGGCGGAGATCATGCGAGTTCGTGGTCTCGGACGAGTGTTCGTTCGGACGCCGGATCACGACGTCGAATGCGAAGAGTTCGATTACAACGTCGACACCGGGATCGCGATCCTGCGGGCCGCGCCCGGTCGGGTGGTCACCGTCCAGTCGAAGGCCGCTC
>CAJWFU010000474.1:0-2552 GCA_913031315.1 uncultured Phycisphaerae bacterium
CTGCTGCTGGTGCTTGCGGTGGCGGCGATTCCGATCGGCCGGGTCGGCGTCGCCGGAGCCGATCGAATCCGCAATCGCTTCGGTCGTCTTGCGGTGGCCACCCTGCCGATCGGCATCGCGATCTGGCTCGTTCATCTCGGCTTTCATCTGGTGACCGGATGGCCGACGGCGGAAGCAGCCGTCATCCGAGTCGCGCATGACCTCGGAACCGTCGCGGCGGGTCCGGCGGAGATTCTCAGTTGCTGCGTGCCCCCACCCGCATGGCTCCTTCCGATCGAACTGCTGGTTCTGTCCGTCGGTTTCGCGGGGTCGTTGGGCGTTGGATGGTGGATCGACCGCGATCAGGCCGCTCGAGTCCGAGGAACGATTGGATTCGGAGCGGTCACCCGGCGGTGGTCATGGGCCACGTTGATCCCGCTGGTGATGTGGCTGGTATCGGCATGGATGGTCTTTCAGCCGATGGAGATGCGGGGGACTTCGGGGTTTGCCTCATGAATCCCTCGAAGTTTCGCGTTGGTCGGTTGTGGGCCGGAGTGGCGTCATTGATGCTGGCGTTCCTTCCTCTCGGCGATGTCGCCCGGGGAGACGGCGGTCGCATCGCCTGGTCCGGGGAACGTGACGGTCGAAGAGCGGCAGTCATCATTTCACCCGCGGCACCCCGGGTCGGTCTGCTGCGAATCGACTGGGTCGGTACCGCCACTGCGGACGGCGTCGTGGAGGCGACCCATGAGGCGGGCATGCGTGAGGATGCGGATTTCGTGAACGTCGGGGAGGAGTGGCACGCCTCCTTCGAGCTGTTCGCGGAAGGACGCTGGGAATTGAAAATCGATCCGGATGGAGCCGGGCCGCTCACGGGCGTGACCGTCCCGGTGGAGATCGGCCCCCCCATACCGGCCTGGCGCACCCAGTGGCCATGGCTTCTGGCCTGGATCCCCATGGTCGGCATCGGGCTCTATGCGGCTTTTCGGCGGCGGCCTTCGCGGAGAACGCCGTCATCGGCGACACTACTTCGATGACGGAAGCCAGCGGCAGATTGAAATCCGAAGCGGAAGAGGATCTGGTGCTTCTCGACCTCTTTCTCGCGGCCCTGGCCATCGTCGCGTTCGGCCTGTCGGCGCTTCAGTTGACGGGGATTCTCGCGGAAAACGATGAGATGCCGCGGCTGCTCGAGTTCATCGACGTGGGCATCTGCTTCTTCTTCTTCCTCGACTTTCTGCGGTCGCTGATCATCGCCCCCGATCGCTGGCGATACCTCCGAACCTGGGGCTGGTTCGATCTGCTGAGTTCGATTCCAATCATTTTGATTCCGCATGCGATCTTCGGTCATGCGCCGGCAGCGTTTCGACTGATCAGGATCCTCCGAGTCCTTCGCGCCCTGAGGTCGATTCGGATCTTGCTCAGGGCCATTCGCACAGATCGATCCCTGGCCCTTCTCGCTGGCCTTCTCATAGCCGGGATCACGCTCTTCATCGGGAGTTGCATCGGAGTCCTCTGGGCCGAGACCCGGCCGGACCTGCCCGCCGATGTGATCGACCGGATCAGTTTGAAGACCGCGGGCGACACGTTGTGGTGGGCGGTGGTCACCAGTTCGACCGTGGGATACGGGGATACGGTCCCCGTGACTTCGATGGGGCGGGTGTTCGCGTTCGGACTCATGGTCGTGGGGATCGGGGCGTTCGCGACGCTCACCAGCACGCTCGGAGTCCTGATCGGGCGGTTGCGCAATTCAGGACGGGAGCCGATCGATGAGATCTGCAATCGACTGGAACGACTCGAGCGAACGCTCGAACGGGTGGAGCACCATCTCGACCAGGTCGAGAAGGAATCAACCTCGGAATCCGATCGACGCGATTGACTAGAGCAACCCTCGTTCCCTCAGCGCCGCCCGCATCTGAGCCGCAGGGTCGCCGAGGTGATCGATCTGCACTGCGTCCCAGCCTCGTCTGATCGCGGTGTCGATGTTCGGCGCGAGATCATCGAAGAACACGATTTCCGCCGGTGCCCGGTCGGTCGATTCCTCGAAGGCGGCATAGATCGAGTGGTCTGGTTTCACGAGACCCATCAGATGAGAAGCGAATCGCTGATGCAGCATGCCGACGCTGGGGAGGGTGGTCAGCACCTCCCAGTGATCGTGGCTGGTATTGGAGAGGCAGGCGGTCTCATGGCCCGCCGCGTGGATCTCCCGGACCAGATCGACGGTTCCCTCGTAGGGCGTCCGAAGCCAGGCGGCATCGATCCGGGCGACCTCCGCCGGTGTCCAGGTTCCACCAAACATCCCGCTCAACCTTTTCGCGAAGGCCGGGCCGTCCATCTCGCCTCGTTGCAGGTCTCCGACCAGCTCCAGCCGTCCGCGGACATGTTCCTCATCCGCCTCGAAGGGGCGGACCGGCACCCCGGCGGCGGCGCAACCTTCCTCCCACGAACGGCAGATTCGAATCAACACGCCACCGATATCGAAACAGATGAGCATCGGCGCAGGCTAGCAGCCTCGTCGTCACCACTGGGGCCGGGCCATGTGATTCCTTCAGCCGGCCTGACGCTTCTCGGCTCGT
>CAJWFU010000475.1:0-2545 GCA_913031315.1 uncultured Phycisphaerae bacterium
GAGCCACTTGGTCGAAGTCGGTGCGCATGCCCTTGAACAACCTGGCACCGATCACGGTGTGCCGCTGCATCAACGCGTACTCTTGCTCGTCCAACTTTCCGGGCTTCTTCAGAATCGCGTCGGGAATTCCGACCTTGCCCACGTCGTGCAGCATGGCCGCCGTGCGAAGCCGGTCGAGGTTTCGCTCACGCTCCTCGTCCTCGATGCCATGCTGATCGGCCCAGCCCTGATAGAGGATGATCGAGTACCCGGCGACCCGCTGGACATGGGCGCCGGTCTCGGTGGGATCACGGACCTCCGCCATCGCGATCATCCGCAGCACCAGGGCTTCGGTCATCGCGGTTCGTTCGATCGCCACCGCCGCCAGAGTGGCGAAATGCTCCACCACCTTCTCATCCTCGGGCGTGAAGCCACGAGGTTCCGACTCTCCTCCGGGATTCGCGATCTGCAGGACGCCACGAATCTCCGAGTCGCTCGTCCGCAGTGGAATGCTGAGCAACGCCCGCGTGCGATAGCCGGTCGCGATGTCCCGCCCCTGGTCGTAGACGCAGTCGAAACGAGGGGGGATCCGGTACGCATCCTCCACTCGAATGGGCTGGCCGGAAAGGGCCACCGTTCCGGCGACCGTGTCCATGGTCAGAGGCCGATCGATCGCCTGCGCAAAATGACGATCCCCTCGGGCTTCAAGCTGATCGTTCTGGATGTGGCGGCACTTCAGACGCTCGCCATCGATGGTGAAGATCACCCCCGATTCGGCATCACACGCCCGACGGGCCCGAACGAGGATCCGGTCCAGCAGCAGATCGAAGTTCTGAAAAGCATTCAATTCCGCGTCGAGCTCGGTGATCGATTCGAGCCACGCTCGATCCCTCCCGATGGTTTCCGCCGACACCTGAGTGACGTCCTCCAACCGAGCCTTGAGACGTGAGATGTCACGGTTGGCATCCTCGAGGCTGGACCGGACCCGTCGGGTTTCGCCGGCGGCCCGGCGACGCTCCGCCTGCATGCGGATCCGAGCGACCAGTTCAACCTCTTCGGGCACGGATTCGAGAAAATCATCCGCCCCCCGCTCAAAGGCTTGCGTCCTCATGCCCGCCCCGAAGGTGCCGGCCAGCAGGATGACCGGGACCTCGGAAATGACCGACGTCCGGCGATAGGCCGCGAGAAGTTCGAAGCCGTCCTCTTCCCGAAGATCGAGCGCCTGCAGAATCACGTCCGGCCTCAGAGCCCGCGCGACATCGACCGCCACGGCGGCGTTCGCCACCGAGTCAAGATCGATTTCCTCGTGCGCGGAAAGCAAACGCCGGATCTGCGACGCCACCGTTCTCTGGTCGTCGACCAGAAGCACTCTGATTCGGTTGAGTTCCATGCAGTCTTCGTCCTCCGGCATCATACCCGGACCGAAGTTCCACCAGAAGGATGTTCGGTCCTCGGCAGGACTTCGTCTCGAATCAGACCGCGAAGTAGGAGGCTGCCGGATGATGGACCACCAAGGCGCTGGTCGACTGTTCCGGATCGATCTGCCAGTTCTCCGTGAGGCGGCAGCCGATGCGCTCCGGCCCGAGAAGTTTGAACAGCGTCTCCTGATCCGACATCTCCGGGCAGGCCGGATACCCGAACGAGTATCGACAGCCCCGGTAGTTCTGGCCGAAGAGTCGGCGAATGTCGGGATCGTCGTGGTGACCGATGCCGATCTCGGCCCGCATCCGCTTGTGCCACATCTCCGCGAGCCCCTCGGCGCATTCGACGCCGAATCCGTGGAGGTAGAGATAGTCGGCGTAACGGTCCGCCTCGAACAGCGTCCGGGCCCGGCGGGAAACCTCTTCGCCCATCGTGACGCAGTGGAAGCCGACGACGTCGCGTTCCCCGGACTCGACCGGCCGGAAGTAGTCGGCGAGACAGCGACGTTGACGGGACGACTGGCGCGGAAACGCGAACCGGGCGATCTCCCGGTCGTGATCCTCCGCATCGAAGACGACCAGATCGTCGCCGTCACCGTTGGCGGGCCACCATCCGTAGACCACCTTCGGCGCAAGGATCGGTTCCGCGCGGCACTCCGCCTTCAGGCGCTCGAACACCGGATCGGCGTGCGCCTCGAGATGGGCCGCGTACTCATCGGCATCCATGGAACCCTTGCGAAGTCCCCACTGCCCTCGATACAGGGCCGTCCGATTCACGTACGCGAAGACCTCGTCGATCGGAACCTCCTCGACGAGCCGCGAGCCGAAGAACGGCGCCGAGGGAAGCCGTTCGACGGCGGCGATCGGCTTCGCCGCGACGAGGGTGTCCCCGTCGCCACGCTCCCGGGTCGCTTCCCGGGCGGCCGCGACGGTGGCCTCGGCGGCTTCCCGCTTCTCGAGCCGGGTCACGATCTCCCCGTCGAGTTCATCGAGGGCGTCGTTCGAGATCCGGTCGCACACCCGCAGGCCGTCGAAGGCGTCCTTCCCGTAGTACAGCGGCCCCTCGTAGATGTCGCGCAACCGCTTCTCGGCGTGGAACCTGGTCAACGCCGCCCCACCGAGGATCACCGGCACCGAAATGCCGA
>CAJWFU010000476.1:0-2530 GCA_913031315.1 uncultured Phycisphaerae bacterium
TCCAATCGGTAACCGGTGCTGACCGAGACCAGGTCGCCTTCGCTGTTCTTCTGGAACGCTCCATCCCGGGTGTAGGCGAATTCGTCGCCGGTATTGACCTGGAAGAAACCGTTGCCCTGGATCATCAGCGCGGTGGACGAGGTGTTCGGAATCGGAGAGCCCTGCGACATGTCGAGCTGGGTTCCAGCCACTTCGACCCCGAGGCCGACGTACAGGCCGTTCGGCGTCCGGGTGTCGGCGATCTGGTTCTCGACCCCGGGCTGTTTCTTCTCGAGGTAGTACAGATCCTGGAAGTCGGCCCGGCTGCTCTTGAACGACGTGGTATCGGCGTTGGCGATGTTGTTCGCGATCACGTCGAGCTGCGTGTTCAACGCGGTCATGCCGGTGGCGGAACTGTTGAGAGCGAGGTAGCTCATGGTTGGGCTTCCTTAAAAGGAACAGGATGCGGCGACGATCAGCCGACCGCGATCCGAGTGACCGCGAGTTCCATCATCTTGTCGTGGAAATCGATGAATCGAGCGGCGGCCTGCACGGATCGGCCACTCTGGACGAGTTGGTTCATGCTTTGGATCGGATCGACGTTCGAGCTCTCGTACTTTCGTTGAGCAACCGAGACGTCGGTGGCGGCAGGGACTGCGGTCCCCTCGGCGGCGTGATAGAGGTTGCCGCCGACTTTTCGAAGCCCGCCTTCCGAAGGTGCTGCGATTCGGAGCTTCGCGACGGACTCGCCGTCGACGTTGATGCGACCGTCGGGGGAGATCTCGACCTGTCCGGTGCCCAGACGAATCGGCCGGTCGCCACGATCGGACATCACGCGGCGGCCTTCGCCATCCACGAGGTGTCCGTCGAGATTGCGAGTGAACCGTCCGTCCCGCGTGAAGGCGAGCCCGTCCGGCGCGGTTTCGTCGCGGACCACGAAGAAGCCCTTCCCTTCCAGCCCGAGGTCCAGATCGTTACCGTCGATCAGGGCGCCCTGCTTGAAATCGGTGAAGGTGTCTTCGACCAGAACGCCACCACCCAGTCTTTCCAGCATCTGGATCGACGGAGCCGCGGTTCCGAACCCCTGGGAGGCGACCGGGCGTTCCCGGGTGAAGGCCTGATCGACCTTGAAACCGGTGGTCTCCGCATTGGCGAGGTTGTTGGCGATGACGTCCTGACGGTGGATTTCCGTCGAAAGTCCCGCCGCCGACATCCAGAGTCCGTAATTCACGCCGCGTCCTCCGCTGAGACCGTTCCACCGCATCCGAGGGTGGGTTCGCTGGTCTTCTTTGCAAGCGGGGTGCCAGTCTCGCCCTTGCGGACCCTTCCAGCCACCTCGGCCCGATGAAGCCCCGCTGCGATGGTCGCGAGCCGAAGGATCTCCTTGCCGATGAGGGCGGATGCGTCGGGTCTGCGCCGACGATCGCGCAAGGTCTGCAGGAGAGGCGCATCGATGACCGATGTGGCCACTTCGCCGCCGAGGGCGGTCGAGAAACGATGAAACGGGTGCGATTCCCGTCCATCAGGGCTGGTTCGGGCGTCCTGATGCTCCGCATCAGGCTCCCGTGAGGGTTCATTCCGCATCGAGGCACTCCTTGCCATGGGCGGTTGGGGGTCAGATGGGGTGGAAGGAAACAAGCTCCGTGCCGTTTTCCGGGCGAATGGCTTCACACCCTGGTCATGCACCGCCGCCGCGGAGCGGCTTCCCCGGAATGTGATGGGGTCCCGCGTACCTGACCGATGCTCCAAGCCGGCGCCAGATTGTTTCGTGGCGACGAGCCGCTTCCGCGTCGGAGGACCCTCATGATCCAGAAAAAGACTCGCGAGCTTCCTCCGGCGAATCGGCCGCCCCGGAAACCGGCGGACCAGATCGCCTCGACGAACGGTTCTTGTCCCTATCTCGATTGCGACGACAGCCGTTGCGCGTCGCGTTTTTCCCTCGATCGCATCGATCAGATGTTCGAGGTCTGCCTCGGCCCCGGCATGGCCGGCTGCTTCGTGTACCACCGCCTTCAGAAGGAACGGACGCGACAGTCATCCGATCAGGCCGCCCCGAGGACGACCCGCATGGTGAGCCCCACTCATGAAGGCCAGCTCCTTCAGTTTTGACCGAGCCGTTCGTGATTTCCTGACCTGGGCTCGGATCGAAGCCGGCCTGGCTTCCGCGACCCTCGAGGCCTACGGGCGCGATCTCTCGGAGATGTCCGCGTTTCTTCGGCTCCGATCCATCGACTCCGTCGCGGACGTCGGGCTCGAGCATCTTGCCCAGCATCTCCAGAGTCTGAGTCGCGATCGCGGCCTCGAACCGAGCAGCATCACTCGACATCTGGCGACCATCCGAGTCTTCTTTCGCTGGCTCACCGCGAACGACCGCATCCCGAAGGATCCGGCGAGATTGCTGGAACGGCCGCATCGCTGGCGTCGGGTCCCCGGAGTCATGAGCCCACGCCAGATGCGGGCTCTGGTGGAAAGCCCGGGGCCGGATCAGGGCCGCCTCTGGGTTCGAGACCGCGCGATCCTCGAACTCATGTACGCGGCGGGGCTACGAGCC
>CAJWFU010000477.1:0-2527 GCA_913031315.1 uncultured Phycisphaerae bacterium
GCTGCGGCCGCTTCGGCGTAAAGACCGACGAGAAGTGCGGAATACGGAAGATCGGGCAGGTCCACTTCGACCAGCGTGCAGCCGGAGTCCTTGAGGTGCCGAAGAATTCGATGCCCCGCCTCTCCCGCATTCTCGAACCATCCAGGATTCCATCCGACCCGGAGTCCGGTCACCGGCCGTTCCGCATCACAGGCGAAGGGAACCCCGACGGAGGATGGATCGCGTGGATCGATACCGTCGATCGCGGCGAGTACCAGGGCGGTGTCCGCGACTCGCCGGGTGATCGGACCGATCTTGTCGAGCGACCAGCAAAGGCTCATGGCGCCGTATCGAGACACCCGTCCGAAAGTCGGGCGAAGTCCGGTGGCGCCGCATCGGGCGCAGGGCGAGACGATCGAACCGTAGGTCTCGGTTCCCAGGGCGAAGGCCATCAGGCCGGCGGATGTCCCGCTGGCGCTTCCCGCGCTCGACCCACTCGAACCCTGCTCGGTGTTCCATGGATTTCGGCATTGGGCATCGAACCAGATGTCGCCGTAGGCGAGGGCTCCCACCGCGGTCTTTCCGAGCATCACCGCATGACGTGCATCAAGTTTCTCGATCACGGTCGCCGTGGTGTCCGCGATCCGATCCTTGAAAGGCGTGGCACCCCAGGTGGCCCGGACGTCGGCCACGTCGATGATGTCCTTCGCGCCATAGGGAATCCCGTGGAGCGGTCCTCGGTCATCACCGGCGGCGAGGGCGCGATCCGCGGCACGTGCCTGTTCGATCGCTCGTTCGGCGGTCACCGTGATCATGCAGTGGAGGGTCGGATCCAATCGTTCGATCCGATCCAGATACAGACGGGTGAGCGACTCGCTGGTGAGGTCGCCACGTCTGATCCACGTCCCCAGTTCTCCGATCGACGCGTAAGCGACGTCGACCGGATCCGAAGGGCAGGGACCGACGGTCCCCACGACCATCTCCGGATTCCCCGTCGAGGTCGCGGGATCCAGAGCCCGATCGGGAGGCAGGGCGCGGAACACCATGGCAGGTGCCAGATCGTTCGGCATGGCGCCGGCCTTCACTCGGTCGGCGAAAAGATCGATCTGCTCGCCGATCGTCCTGGCGATCATCTCGCGTTCGGAATCGGTGAATCGAATCCCCGCCATTCGTTCGGCGCCCGCGATGATCGCCGGAGTGATCGCCTGATCGTCAGGGCCGTCCATGGATGCCTCGAGTTCGCCGCCTTGGTGCCGGGAGTTCCCCGCCGCATTCCCGGCGATGGGAAGGGCGGCCAATGAAGCGGCGGCGATGAGCGCTTCCCGTCTCGAGGTGCCTGTGGGAACGGAAGAAGAATTGGATCTCATGCGTCGCAGCCTACCGACCGTTCGCAGGGAAGCCGGATCAGATCTTGGTCTTGAAGCCGAGTGCTCGAACCGCGCACCAGCCCGCCCAGCCCTCGAACACCGCGAATCCGCCACCGATGAGGCACCCGATGCCGATTCCCAGTGAAACCGCCTGGCCCTGGCCGATCCACAGCACGACCGCTCCGGCGACGACGGTGAACAGGCCGATCATCAGACGGACCGCCCGGCCCTTGGAATCGATGTTGCATTGCATGGTGGTCGCTTTCGGTTTTCAGTCGATGATTCGAGCCTTCGCCGCGAGGTGGCGGATCTCGTCGAGATCGTGTTCGCCGTCTGGATATTTCGGATCCATGTTCTCGAGGGCGTTCCGCACGATCTCGGAAACGACCGCGTTGCGAACCCATTTTCGGTTCGCGGGCACGATCCACCAGGGAGCGGAATCGGTGGAGCACTTCTCCATCACATCCTCGTAGGCGCGGACGTAGTCGTTCCAGCGAGCGCGGGCTTCGAAGTCGGCGGGCTCGATCTTCCAGTTCTTCCGGGGTGTTTCGATCCGCGACTCGAGACGCTCCATCTGCTCGTCGGGGGAGATGTGAAGAAAGCACTTGATGATCGTGGTGCCTTCATCGACGAGCATCCGCTCGAATTCGTTGATGTGGCGATATCGACGCGACCATGTGGACTTCGGAACGATTTTCTCGACTCGGGCGATCAGGACATCCTCGTACTGGCTTCGATTGAAGACACCGATCACCCCTCGATTCGGCACCCGCCGATGAACCCGCCAGAGGTAGTCGTGATCAAGTTCTTCCGGACCGGGTCGTCCGAAGGAATGAACGTCAACGCCATTGGGATTCACTCCGGTGAAGACCGCCCGCGTGGTGCCGTCCTTGCCCGAGGTGTCGAGACCCTGAAGCACGACCAGAAGTGAACGGCGATTCTCCGCATGGAGTCGTGCCTGTAGTTCCTCCAGTCGCTGGATGTTGGAACCGAGAATCTCCGCCCCGTCCGACTTCGATCCGAGGCCGGCGGTACCGGAGGCATCGATGTCGGCGAGCCGAACCTTCGAACCCGGCCTGACCTTGAATTGATCGAGATCGATCACGGAAGACGTCCTCCGATCAGAACTCGGCGCTGCCGCGGGTTCGGGGGAAGGCGATCACGTCGCGGATGTTGGCCAT
>CAJWFU010000478.1:0-2522 GCA_913031315.1 uncultured Phycisphaerae bacterium
TCGACCAGGGAATCAACTGCGCGTCGCGGGGACGATCGAGCGGCGACTGGTGCGAGTACTGCGTCACCGGATTCTCCCATCACTGCGTCGACTACGAGGAACATGGAATCACCGGACTTCCCGGGGGATTCGCGGACTTCGTCGTGATTCCCGAAGTGAACGCGATACCGATCGCCGGCGATCTCACCGATGACGTCGCCGCCATGACCGAGCCGCTGGGATGCGTGATCCACCATCTTCGGCTCGCCGAGAGACAGGCCCTTCGATATCGGTTCGAGGCGAATTCTCGCCGCGATCGCATTCGTTCCATCGTGATGTTCGGCCTCGGCCCCTCCGGTCAGCTGTTCGGCCGAGCGTTGCGAAGCGTGATCGGTTTCGAAGGCGAGATCATCGTCATGGATCCTTCGATCGCCAAGCGACGCATGGCCGTCGAGACCTTCGGGGCGATCGCGATCGAACCCGAAACCGCTTCGAACGCCGCCACGGAGATCATGGATCGCACGGGTGGGCGTGGCTGCGAGATGCTGATCGACGCCTGCGGCACGCTCCCGGCCTGGGTCGACTTCGCGAAGGTCATCCGCAAGCAGGCGACCGCGATCCTGTACGGCTACGGTCGGGATCGAGGCGGATCGGGTTCGCTCGACGCGCTCCAGTGGCGAGGCGCCGGTCTGGTGACTTCGAGCGGCGCCTCCGGACCGCTCGACCCCAGAGGGCGTCCCGAGCTCTATCGCGACTGCCTCGAGCACCTCCAGAGCCGCCGGCTGGTGGTCGATGATCTCATCACCCATCGGTACGAGCATCTGGAAGACCTCGACCGGGCGCTGGGAACCGATCCGGCCGCGCCGGACTACCTCAAGGGCGTCCTGCTCCGATCAGGAAGTTGAGCCTTCGGTCTCGATCTTCGCTTCATCCTCATGGGACGACGACGCCACGCCCGTGGCCGGGGCGATCTCGAACGCGTAGATCTCCAGCGTCGATCGCGCTTCCCGGTCGACTCTGATCCCGATCGGTCGATAGCCGAGCCGTCGACGCGACGCGGAATTCTCATCCGAGCAGAGGCAGAGGTCGTAGCGCCATCCGCGGCGTCCGGCGTGGATGCGGATCGCCGTCGACATGGCCTCGGCGATGGCATCGCCCTCGATGCTGGGATCGAACAGGAGATGCCTGGAGAAAGAAGCCTCGATCGGCCCGAGGGCGAGGTGGCGGCGATCGAGGTGACGAGCGATGCCGAGATCCACCTGGTCGATCGCGGTGATCTGAATCGACGCAACGATCCCGCCGTCGCGGTTCCGAAGAAAGAGCAGATCCGCCTGCGCGTCGACGCGGTCGTCCAACTCGGACGGCACCGGCGGTCGGGCCCCGCATTCCGCGTCGGCCAGCGCCTCGATCACGCGATGACGAAACCTCCGTGCCTCGGACCGGAGCTCTTCCGAGTCCGCGACGTGAATGGTCCAGTCACCTGATTCAGACGAAGCCGCAGCCTCGGCCGCGCTTCGAGTGCGAAAACGGCTGGGTACACCCCCCCCGACGGGGGTCCCCGTATTCCTGAGACGACATGCATTGGACTCCGTATGGTCGGCCCTCGGAGGCCGAGACGCACTGCGTCAGAGACCCCGGTATCACTCTGTCGACGAGGCCGAACATCCCGGCCCTCGACTGCCCGTACGTTGGAACTCCCGATTTGTATCACCCAACGGAAGGAAATGTCGAAAAAATCGCAGGCAGTGGCCCGGAGTTCCGCGGGTATCCTCCTTTTGCGATGCGAGTCGCGCTCTTCATCACCTGACTCATGGATCAGTTCCGGACATCCGCCGCGGAGGCGACCGTCGAGGTCCTCGAGCGTTGCGGGTGCGACGTCGTCCTCGATCATCGGCAGACCTGCTGCGGGCAGCCCCCCTTCAATGCCGGGCAGCACGACGCCGCGATCATCACGGATCTCGGGGCACGGCGTGTCGTCCGGAGCGATGACGAACTCGTGATCGACGTCCTCGAACGGGTCGTCGGTGGCTTCGAACTCCTCGATCCCGAGCAGGACCGGAACGCGATGCTCGAATCGGATCTCGGGGTCTCCCGTGCCACCATCGGGGTCTCCGAACACGGGACGATCGTGATGACCTCCGGAGACGCCGCGGGAGCCCTTGGTCCGCGGACGGAGCGACAGCGACTGGTATCACTGCTCCCCGAAACCCACGTCGCGCTTCTCGCGGCATCGGACGTCGTGCGAACGTGGAACCTCGCGATCGAGCATTTCAGCCGGAACCGAAAACACCTTCCGTCGACGATCACCTTCGCGACCGGCCCGAGCCGGACCGCCGACATCGAGCTCGAGCTGGTGCTCGGCGTCCATGGCCCGCGCCACCAGCATGTCGTGGTGCTCGAGCATCGGTGACCGAGACCCGGGCCGTTCAGTCGCTCATGAGCCGCCGGAGACGATCGAGCATCCGCGTCGCGCCGATCTCGTGTGGATTTCGAGCGAGGAATCCTTCAAGACATTCGATCGCCCTGCCCATGTCGCCTTCGAG
>CAJWFU010000479.1:0-2520 GCA_913031315.1 uncultured Phycisphaerae bacterium
CGAACTCGGCCACGATTCGTCCCGCCATCCGCACCGGCCAAAGGTACATGCCGACCGCGGCGAAGAAGAAGTAGAACTCCCCGACGAGGATGCGTTCCGTGGAGAGCAGCCACGCGCCGATCATGACCACCGAAGCCTGTTGCATGAAGCACAGGAGATCGCTGAGCGACCAGAAGGATGCGAACACGGAGTAGAGGCGGGCGTCGAGGCGACGATGTTCGTCGTTGAACGGCTTGAACCGTTCGATCTCGTGCTCCTGACGGTTGAAGGCCCGGACCACGCGGATGCCGATCAGATTGTCATTGACCGCGGCGGTGAGTCGGCCTTCCGCTTCATCCTTCAGCTTGAAGAGCACGCGAACCCGACGGAAGTAGAAGAAGGAGAAGCCGACGATCACCGGAAGAAGCCAGACGGCGGCGATCGCCATCCGCCAGTCGACCAGGAACATCACGGGAATCGCGACCGCGAGCATGACGACCGCTCGTCCGACTTCCACCACCTGGGTGGAAAGGAAGACCTGCGTGGTATCGATGTCGCTGGTGCATCGCTGCAGGAGGTCGCCGCGGTCAAGGGTGTCGTAGGCCCGCATGTCCAGCCGCTGGATTCGATCCTGAAGCCGGTCGCGGATCCTCTTCGCGGTGTTCTGGCTGGCGATCGCGGACCAACGCTGTCTTCCGTAGGTGAATCCGCCGGCGGCGATCGCGATCGTCGCGATGAGGATCAATGGGAGCCAGAGATCGTCCGCGACTCGTTCCCGGCCGCCCAGAGCGGTGATGATCCACTGGGAGAGGGCGGAGGCCTGGTCGCCGTTCGAGCCCAGGACGACATCGATCACCGCCTGGGGAACGAGGGGAATCAGATACAGCAGCCCGGCGGCGACGAGCAGGAAGCCGAGGGCCATGACGTACCGGACTCGGTCTCCGGCCATGAGATCCCACATGCCACGAAACAATCGGCGGCTGGATCCTGGCGAGGATGAGGTGGAGGACTGCGTCACGGCGAATTCGACCCGGAAGAACGAAGCATCATGCCAGATCCGACGACTTCATTCAGGAGTCCGTCATGTCGTTCATCTTCGCTCGGAGGGCCTTCTTGTCGATTTTTCCCGTGGAAGTCAACGGCATCGTCTTCACGGGGTGAAGATCGTCCGGCATCTGCCAGGTCTGGAATTTCGATGCGAGCGCGATTCGGACGGTTTCCAGGTCAAGCGAGGCTCCGGGAGCCAGGGTGACGAAGGCCACGGGACGTTCGCCCCATTTCTCGTCGGGGCGGGCGACCACCGCGGCCGCCATGACTTCGGGAAGATCGCCGATCGCCCGATCCAGTTCGAGACTGGAAATCCACTCCCCGCCCGACTTCACGAGATCCTTCTCCCGATCCCGGATGGTCATCCGCCCCCGGTCGTCGATCGAGGCGACGTCGCCGGTCTCGAGTCGGCCGTCTTCGCGGAATCGATCGGTCTCCGGATGCTCGTGGAGGTAACCGTCGGCGACCCACCACCCCGAAACCAGCAGGCGGCCGGTGCTTCGGCCGTCCGTCGGGACCGGCCGGCCCTGTTCATCCTCGACCTCGAGCGTGAGGCCGGGCAGAGGACGGCCGGCGACCGATTGATGCTCGATCCGTTGGTCCGGATCCATGGCGGCCTCTTCTCGGGTGGTCACGGCCGGCGACATGGTTCCGACTGGATTGATTTCCGTCATGCCCCAGGAGTGAATCACTTCGATCCCGTATCGGTCACGAAATCCTCGAATCATCGACGCGGTGGGTGCGGCGCCACCGGACACGATGCGATCGACGCTGGAGACATCCCATCGCTGCGGCTCGGCGTCGAGGGCGGCCAGGACCGCGTTCCAGATCGTCGGCACCGCGGCCGCGGTGGTGACGCGGTGCTTCGATACGAGGTCGAGAAGACGGGCGGCGGAGAGATCTCGATGGGGAAGGACCAATCGGGTGCCGAGCATCGCGGCGGCATATGGGAGGCACCATCCGAGGGCATGGAACATCGGGACGATGGCGAGGAGCGTGTCTCGTCCGGACAGCCGCATGCAGTCGGTGAGACCGAGGGCCATGGTCTGGAGGCAGGTCGAGCGATGGGTGTAGGCAACGGTCTTTGGTCCACCGGTGGTGCCGCTGGTCGAACAGAGGGCCATGGCCGAGGTCTCGTCGAGTTCGGGCCACGCGAGCATCGGCTTGGCGGCGGCCAGGAGTTCATCGTGATGGTGCGATGTGATGCCCTCGATCCCCGGCGGGGACCATCCGAGTCCGATCACGTGCTCGATCCATGGGCAGCGGGGCAGGAGGGAATCCACCCGGTCGGCCAGTCGGGCGTCGAGGAGCATCACTCGATCCCGGGTTCGGGCGAGGACCGAGACGATTTCATCGTCGCTCCATCGGGTGTTCACCGGATGAATCGCACCGCCGAGGCAGGGAACCGCAAGGTAGGCGTCCAGGTGGCGGTGGTCGTTGAAGGCGAGGGTGGCCACCGGGTCGCCAATCCCCACTCCAAGGCTCTTGAGGGCG
>CAJWFU010000480.1:0-2520 GCA_913031315.1 uncultured Phycisphaerae bacterium
GGAGCAGGCGGGCCGCTTCGATGGCGCCGAGTGGCACGATCACGCCGGCCGCGAGGGCCGCGAACACCGTCCCCGCCAGTCCGGTTCGTTCGGTGACGAGCTCATCGAGAACCACCACGCCGACAAGGCCGGCGATGAGGAGCGGGCCGGTCACGAGTCGACGTCGAAGCATGCGGTCTTCCAAGGGGTGGGGTCAGACGATTCAGTAACGCGGGATCGTTCCGTCGACTTCAAGACTCCAGCGATCGATCCCTCCGGCGGCTGACAGGACGTCCTCGAATCCTGCTTCTCGCAGAAAGGCGACGACCTGAAGGCTGCGAACGCCATGGTGGCACATGACCACGATGCCGCGATCCGAATGCTCTTCAAGTTCTGGAAGCCGGGATCGGACGTCGGCCATCGGAACGTGCAGTGCCGCTTCGACCCGGGCGATCGCCAGTTCTTCGTCCGATCGGCAGTCGATCAGAAGGGGGGGATCTTCGGTCTTCAGTCCGTCCGCGAGTGCTGACGGTTCGATCTCCCACGGGTGCTGGCTCATGAGTCGTCTCCAGTTCGAGCGGTCGCTGGTTCCGGCAACAGAGCCCAGGAGGCGTCCGGTCCCTCCTGAACCGACCACGGGGGAGTCAGGATCATCCGAATCGGCGACTCCACGAGATCCCATGCGGCCGCGAAGGGGGCCAGAACGCCACTGAAGATGACGACGCCGGGATCGGTTTCGACGATGAGGGCCGTGTTCGCGGTCGGGAAGTCATCGGAGGGGACTTTTCGTCCGGCCGTCGTCGGGCTTCCAGCAGCAATGGGGCGATCGACGTAGGTGGGCTCGTGGCGGACCGAAGCCGTGGGAATTCGGATCTGAACCCGCTTCCAGTCACTCCGATCCCACGGATCCTCGCTGGACGAGGCGAGGGACGGATCCCCGGTTCGGAGCGAGGAGGTTTCCGGAGTGGCACCTTCGCTCAGCGCGGGCAGGGGCTCGATGTCCAGAAGATCGTTGGTCTGCTCGAGGCAGCCTCCAAGCGGCGCCAGGCAGACGAGCATGCCGATGAACGCCGTTGGGTTCGGGAAGTTTGCGGGGCGGTCTCGCTGACTCATGGGGTCGGATCCTCTGGCTGTGATTCGTCGTGAAGGCCGCAGTGTCGCAGGGCGGCGCGGATCGTGTCGGCATCGAAGCCCCGGCGGGCCAGGCGTCCCATCAGGCGGGCGGAATCAGGTGGTGTGGCACCGCGTCGCGTCCGCTCGATGATCAAAATCGCCGCGTCGAGTTCGGGATCCTCTCCCGGGCTTTCGGAGGAGGCGATGGCGAGCCCGGCCGAGATCGAGGAATCATCCGCTCCGGCCGTTTCCAACCGGGCTCGGCATTCCGCGGCGCTTCGGCCGGCCGCTCGCCAGCGAGCGATCTTGTGACTCGCAAGGGTGTCGTCGTCGAGCAACCCTCGGCGCTGGAACGAGGCGATCACGTTCTCCACCGATTCCGCGAGAAATCCGGCGGCGAGAAGCCGATCCCTCAGATCCGACGAAAAGTGATCTCGTCGGGCCATCAGGTCCAGGCCGTGTCGCTCGACCGGATCCGGGGGGGGCGAGTCATCGCTCTGGTGGCGGGAGTTCATCCGGAGAGCGACTCGAGCAGACCATTGAGTTCGCTCTCGGCGTGGGCGTCGCCGGATCGTTTCGCGGCTGCGAGGCCCTCGCGAACCGCGGCGATGGCTTCCTCCACTCGTCCCAGATCCTCGAGCGAGCGGGCCTGGTGGAAATGGACATAGCCGTCGTCCGGAGCGGCCGCGGCCGCCTTGGCGTACCACTCGAGAGCGGTTTCGTGTTCACCCTTTCCGGCATGCTCCTGGGCGATGCCGTAGAGGCAGAAGGCGTCGCCGGGATCGGCGTCGAGCATGGCGAGCAGTTTCGAGAGGCGGTCTGGCTGGGTCATGCCGTGATTGTGAGGATGTTGGCCGCCGGGAGCAACCCCGCCAGCGGTCCAGGTGTGGGCGGCTCGGTTCGACCGGAGGGGGCTTGATGGCATACCCTCGCATCATGATCCGACCGTCGAACCTTGTGGCCGGGCTTCCCGGTCTGTGCGTGGTGCTGGCCATTCTCGGGGGCTGCGAGCCGAGCTATGCACCTCGGCAGACCATCGATCTCCGGCCGAGGACCTTGGAAATCGACAATCACCACGGCGGTACGCGTCGAATAAGCATCTACCACGACGGGCAGTGGTATCAGACCTTCGGCCCGTCGATCGAGGTCATCGACCCGGAAGACGGGCTTCGAATCGCCAAGATCGATCACCAGCCCTGGGGTGAGATCGGGCCGATTTCCGACATGATCGTGACGGACGGGCCGGAGCCCGAATTGGTGGTCATCCATGCCGGGGACCGCCTGGTTCGATATCAACTCACCAATCCACGTCGTCCGCTGCTGGAAGAGGAGATCGATTCCGACACCCTCGGCATCGAGCCGTATCTCCTCTCCCAGGAAGGTGGGCGGGTCTGGGCGTCCGGTCGCGGAGGTGCGATTCCGATCGAA
>CAJWFU010000481.1:0-2518 GCA_913031315.1 uncultured Phycisphaerae bacterium
GTCGCCGATCTTGACGGTCTTCTTCACCTTGGCGGCGGGCATGCCGAGATCGATGAAGAACTCTTCCACCCCCGGGACTCGGTTTCGCTCGCTGGCGTCCGAGATGTGGATGGGCTTTCCGCCCGGATTCATGACCCCGACGAAGTCTCCGCCGCCGGTGCAGACCAGAACCCGGCGAGAGAAGAGATTGCGGGTGTCGAAGCCGCCTGCAGGGTTGACCCAGAGGAAGCCATCGTCATCGATGTGGCGAACGTAAAAACCGATTTCGTCCATGTGAGCCGCGATCAGCACCGTCGGGGCCGCGCTACGGCCGCGACCCTTTCGAGTCGCCTTCCGGGTGGCGAGCAGATTGCCCAGCGGATCGACTTCCATTTCGTCGAAGAGCCCGTCGATCTCTTCTTCAATGAACGACCTCACCCTTTCCTCGCGGCCGGGGATTCCGGGGATCTCGCAGAGGGCCTTCAGAAGTTCGACGTTCATGGGTTTCGCTCCGGGTCTGGACTGGTTCTGAGTTGCGGTGGATCGATCGAATCCCACAGGGTAGCCCCCTCACGGGGATCGTGGGTGTCTTGTCCGTCGCGGAGCACGGCCCGGGGGCCTATCATCGGCGTCCCCATCACTCAGGAATCAGCATGTATCAGTCGCCGCTGCTCGAAGCCCATCTCCGCGTGCTTGAACGCCTCGCCGCTCATCGACGAGATCATGCCCAGCGGGCCTCGGAGGTCCGGGGAGATGATGTGGATCGTTCGGCCGCGTTGTCCGAGACGGAGCTCGAAACCGCTCCCTGGGGCGTGGTCGATGATGGCGGCTCACCTGCCTGCCAGATCATCCTCGACTACGGCGAGTTGGAGGCGGAGTACGCCTCGCTCCGCCGCGGCGTGGCGATCTTCGATCGCTCGGACCGGGTCGTTCTGGAACTTCGAGGCGAGGATGCCGGCGATCTCCTCGACCGCCTGGTCTCCAACAAGATGATCGAAGGATCGGCCGTGGTCCAGGCTTTCATCCTCGAGCGGATCGGCCGCATTCTCGCGGACGTTCGGATCATTCGTCTGGATGATCGGATGTTGTTGGAATGCGACCGGACCGATGGCAACCGTGTGGTTTCGGTGCTCGAGGGTTTCGTGTTCGCCGAAGACGTCAAGATCACCGACCTCGCGGCCACTCATCACCGCATCGACTGTCTGGGGCCCGATGCGCCCGCCACCTTGGAGCATGCGATTGGAACCGGGATTCCCGGGAGTGGGGCGATCGACGGTTCCATCGACGGAAACGAGGTCGTCGCCTTCGCCTTGGAAGCCGGTGGTGGATCCGAGGTTGGTGAGTCCGGAATCGGGATTCTCGTCGCACGGGATCGGGCGGAGGCGGTGTGGGAACACCTGGTCACGAATCCCGCCCCCGGTCGCCGGCCCGTGAGACCAGTCGGCTGGAACGCTTTCAACATCGCTCGAATCGAATCCGGGCGTCCACTCTTTCACCTTGACTTCGGACCCGACGCGATCCCGCACGAGACCGGGATGGTGACTCAACGGGTCGACTTCAAGAAGGGGTGCTACCCGGGGCAGGAAGTCGTCGCACGCATGGAGAGTCGTGCCGGCGGCCGAGGAAAGCGCCGAGTCGTCGGTGTGCGTCCGGAGAGTCAGGAGCTTCCGGTGTCGGGGGGTCAGGTCTTCGACGCGGAGAAGGGCCTGGCGGAGCAGGTCGGGGTGGTCACCTCCAGCACCGTCTCCCCACTTCGCGGCGCCGCACCCATCGCTCTGGCGACGGTCCGGGCAAGCCATGTGAAACCGGGAACCCGCGTTCTGGTCAACGCCGAGGGCGAGACCGTCGCAGCCGTGATCACGGAGTTCGACTTCGAGCCGCCCGGGGATTCCGACTCGTGATTCCGATCCTGCATCGCATCGCGATGACGCCGATGACTTCGGCGCTCGGTCCGATCCCGATGCGCCGGGAGGAAGAATCGTTCGCTCCGACGGCGGAGGTCGCACTCTTCATCGCGGGGGGGCTGCTCACCCTGTTGGTGATCATTTTCATCGCGGGGCTCATGGTCAGCATCGTTCGTGAAGAACGAGCCGCCAAGGCCGCTTCGGCGGAAGTCGAGGATCCCCTCGGGAAGGACGCCGGCTCTTGAATGACACCCCAGATCGATTCGTTCGAATCACGGAAGTCGGTCCCCGGGACGGGTTGCAGAACGAGTCCGCCATCGTCTCGGTCGAGGACAAGGTCGCCTTCATCGATGCGCTGTCGGTCGCTGGTTTTCCCGAAATCGAGACCACCAGTTTCGTCAGTCCGAAATGGGTGCCCCAACTCGCGGATGCCGCGGAGGTCATGGCGGGCATCGACCGTCGGCCGGGCACCATCTATTCCGCATTGGTCCCGAACGCGCGGGGGCTCGATCGCGCCCTCGCCGCCGATGCCGGCAAACTCTCGATTTTCACGGCCGCGAGCGAATCCTTCTGCGGTCGGAACCTCAATGCGTCGATCCTGGAGTCGATCGAACGCTTCGAGCCGGTGATCGCCG
>CAJWFU010000482.1:0-2506 GCA_913031315.1 uncultured Phycisphaerae bacterium
GGTGCGAGCCTCAGGGCGTTCGTCCGCTATCAGGTCGGCGCCGAGTGATCCAACGGCGGAACCCGATCGGGTTCCACCGATGAAAGCCAGAGAGAGCCCGGTCTTCGGACCGGGCTTTTTCATGCTCCGAACTCAGTCGCGGCCCTGATCTGGAGCCGGCTCGGCGAGGCTGCGAAGATTTCGGCGTTCTTCGGGATTCCCCGGCGGGTGCCAGGCTCCCGCCAGCGAGGAACGCGGCCCGAGCGGTTTCACCTCGACCAACAGTTCACCAACACCCACCGGCAGCAGCAGAGAGTTGGATCGGCTCGACGCCGCACCCTCGCCGCCACCCTCGAGAATCACCGCATCCTCCGACCGAACCACCACTCGGGCGTTGTTGGTTTCGAACAGAAGGGTCGCGGGCGTTGTTTCAGAACGAGCCAGAGGGACTCGGCAGACGTAGGTCCATTCGCCCGCCTGAAGATCGATCCCCTCCAGCCGATTCGTTGGCCCGGGCCGCCCGTCGACGAAGCCGAAGGTACGAGTTCGCCAGGCCCGGTCGGTGGAAGCCGTCGGATCGCCGAGTGACAAGGTGATTCCAAAGTGCCCCCGTTCTCCCGCTTCCGACCCCGGTTCGATGGTGAGCGGATCGAATCTCGGAGGTCCCGGCAGGTTGACGACGAACAGTCGAACCAGCATCGCCGTGATTCCAGTCACCAACGCGAGCAGCAACCAGGGCCGAATCCCCCCTCGCCGAGCCGTACTTCTCGAAATGGCGTGCCGTTTCATGTCCGGATCATAGGATGGTCGCCACCCGTTCAGCCGAGCCATCGGATCACCAGGACGAGCCCCACGGCCACCATCGCCATCCCGGCCAGAGGCCGGAGTCTCGACCAGCTGGTCGAGGGCGATTGAGATCGACGCTGGTCCTCCATCGCGATCCCTCCCACCGCACTGATTCCTCGACGCAGGGCTGCGACATCATCCGCGTCAAAGCGGTCGGAAACCGTGCGGAGATGGCCCTCCAAGGCGGTTCGAGAACAGTCCAGGGCCTTGGCGGCATCTCGATCGGACCAGCCAAGCACCACTCGGAGCACCCAGGCTTCCCGCCCTCGATCTCCGCCGCCGGTCGTCCGGTCCCGATGCTCGAGGATCGCAAGCCGTTCCCCCCGGGGCCCGTCGGCAATCCGACCGGCGATCGCCCGCCCATGCTCTTCCGCCAGTTTCGCCGGCTCGCCGAGGGCGTGGAGCAGGCGAGCGATCCGCCTCGACCTCGCCGATCGCGAGGATCGGGATCGAACCGAGGAGCCGAAGTTGTCGAACAAACGTCGCATGGAGGATGAATGGTAGAGGTTGGAGAAACCTCACGGCCAGCCCGATAGACTCCGGGGCCGGAAGCAGGCGACTCGACGCAAGGATGCGGAGGCTCCTCGACTTGATGTACCAACCAGTATCCCCCCGATCCATCCGACGCCGCGTCCGAACTCGAAGAGTCGTGCGTGGTCTGCTGCTCGCGTTCGGAACCATCCTGGCGATCCTCGTGGTTCCCGGGCTCGTCCGACCGGAATCCGCCATCGCGGAAACCCCTCGCCCGGTTGCGGTGGACACCCCGCGGCCGGAAGTCGTCCCACGACCGGTTGCCGCCTCTCCCCCCCGGGCCTCCGCGGAGTCCGAAGCCCTCCTCAAACGACGCATCCAGCGGGCGATGAATGACATCGACTTCGGCAAGGGTGTGATCGCGGTCAGCGTCCGAGCCTGCGATGACGGTTCCGGACCGGGACGTGAACTCGTGGCGATCGAGGCCGATCGCTCCATGGTTCCCGCCAGCAATCTCAAAGTCGTCACCACCGGGGCGGCGCTGCACGAGCTCGGACCGGACTTCCAGTTCGAGACCCGCGTGATTCGAGTGGGCGACGACTACGTGCTGCTGGGCGACGGCGACCCCGCCCTCGGCGATCCGGCGTTCTTCGATCTGCTTCGCTTCCGGGACCGCAATGGCGAACGCCGCGAACTCGACGAAGAGGCGTTGCTCGGATTCTGGGTGGATGCGATCATTCGGGATCATCGACGACGGAACGGCGGAGAATCCGCACCCATTCCTCCGATCAACATCGTGATCGACGACTCGATCTTCGAGTCCAAGGGTTGGCATGACGGCTGGAATCCAAATGACCGACTGAAGCGTTATGCAGCCGAAGTCGGCGGCCTGAACTTCCACCGAAACACCTTTCACTTCCGTCCGGATGCCTCCGGCGGCGGCACCCCGGACTGGTCCGACATGCGGCCGGCCGCTCCGTGGATTCTCGCGGGCTCGCGAAACCGTTCAACCCGGGTGGGCAAGAACGGCAAGCCGTCAGGCTGGATCAGTCGTACCCCGACCTCGAACAAGCTCACGTTCCGGGGTGGGGTCAAGGGAAGATTCAGCGAGCAGCAGGCTCCACTGGAGCTGACCATCCACGACCCCGGAATGATGCTCGGGAAACTGCTCGCCAATCGCATCGAACAAGCCGGCCTCGAGGTCGCGGCC
>CAJWFU010000483.1:0-2491 GCA_913031315.1 uncultured Phycisphaerae bacterium
CCGACCGTCCGGGCGGAAGGACGCCATCGAGGCGCAACGCACCTCGATGCCGCTGTTCGGAAGCCTGAAGCCCTGGGACCTGGCGCTGCCGCCGCCGCTCGGCTCGCCGATCAGCGTGACCCGTGGTCGACCGTGAAGCGCGCCGAGGAAGATGTCGGTCGCACTGAAGCAACCGGCATCCGAGAGGACGACCACCGGACGATCGTAGAAATATTCGCCGGCGGCACCGGTCGGCCCCAGGACCAGATAGTGCCAGTCGCTGAAACCCTCGGACCGATCCCATTCCGGATCGAATTCCACGGCGAACCTCGCGATCGCCTCGCGTTCGGCGTCCGACCAGTCCGGATCCTCCGCGCTCGCCATGAAACGCGCCTCGAGGTGATCCGCCGGAAAGCGATCGCTCTCGCGATACCGGGCGACGTTGGCGACCCACGGAGACTCGTCCGGTCCCACGAGGTATCCGGCCAGCGCCAGGAGCGGGCTCCGGGTT
Organism: uncultured Phycisphaerae bacterium; assembly: GCA_913031315.1. Classification (GTDB taxonomy): domain Bacteria; phylum Planctomycetota; class Phycisphaerae; order Phycisphaerales; family SM1A02. Next base: position 491 of record CAJWFU010000483.1, read on the forward strand.
CCACCCCCGTTGCCGCGGACATCGACCACCAGCCCCGCCGTCCCCCGAAAGTCGGCCATCGAGGACCGGATGTGCGGAACCATTCGATCGCTCATCTCGGGGATCCGCAGGTAGCCGAGGTTCGAGTCCAGGATGCCCGAATCACGTCGCGGCCAGGTGCCGTACGTCGGTCTCCTGCGATCCATCGGCAACTCCATCTCGATCGGATCCGGGTCGTCGGGACGCTCGCCGAGCGTGCACTTCACCGATGCATCCGGGGGAAGCCCCAGCCGCTTCCTGACGGATTCCAGTTCGCGGAGCCCGCGGAGCACCCGGTGGCGAACGAGTTGCTCGCTTCCGTCGACCACCCAGGGGCGTCCGGCATCGATGAGTTCCTCGATGGGCGTGTCGTCGAGGGCGAGCACGAAGGGGCGGGCTCCGTCGAGGAATCCGGAGCGGTCGGGAAGAAACGCCACCACGCCCCCGCCGGCTTCGGCAAGCAGGAACGGCAGGTGACCGGATTCCCCGGATCCGACCGGCGATCTGACCATCGAGTGACCGTCGCCGGATCGCATCAGGATCAGATGCAGGGCGTCCGAGAGTTCCCCGACTTCCACCGTCGCCCCGAACGAGTCCGCGACCCGCTGCAGTTCCGCGTCGAGCGACAAGTCCTTCAGGTGCCGGTAGGCGAACTGGTCGTCGAGCCGGCCTCGGAACTCGAGGAGATCCGCGATGGCTCGGGTACGAGGGATCCGGGAGGCCATGGCCCGGTCTTCATCGGGGGCATCCTGGTTCGAACGCCAGATCGCCCGACGATTCTCCTTCGTGCATTCGACGGCCGCGAGTTCGACCCGTACGCCGTCCGCGAGCCGCACCAGCGTGAGGTCGACTCGAGCCGGGATGACGCGGCCCATGTTCCGGACCGTCTCGGGAAGGTCCTCGCCGAATCGCTTCCGCAACCGGCTCGGCTGCGTGCGCCGGAGGAATGCGAGGATGTCCTCGACCCCGACGTCGTGGATGACGAGGGGGCGATACCAGTCTCCCTGCACCAGGACCTCGGGCACGGCACCGTTCCACCGCAGCGCCGCGAAGGGACTCGTCTTGTCCTCGGCGTCCTGCCCGGCCTGCGCGGGAGCCGGTCGAAGGAGCAGGTTGACGGCCAGAACCACCAGGACGAGCCGGGTACTTGCGACCCGGGTGGGGATGACGGTGCGTTGGATCATGAACCTCGCCTCCGGTTGGAGCGACGCGGGAGCAATTACCATGCGTCAAGCAGGAACCCGGAGGGTACCGCATGGCAACGACTCAAGAAACGGTTTCCAGTCCACGCAAATCGCCCGACAAACCACCATCCGTCTGCGGTCGGTGTGGGTATGAACGAACCGGCCTCGACGGGGGCGCCCCCTGTCCCGAGTGTGGAACGCTCGATTTCGAGCCGAAGGGACTGCTCGGGAAGATTCGGCACGAATGGCGGCTCGCCACCAGCTGGACCATCAAGACGAACTGGGTCATGGCATGCACGAGCATGGCCGCGTCGGCCCTCGTCACCGGAGGCCTGCTCCTCGTCGTGGCGCTGAGGGTGATCGGCATTGACGGCGGATGGGACTTTCTCCTGCCGGTGCTCGGATGGATATTCGTGGTGATGCCGCTGGCACTTCTCACCGCGTTCGGCGCCCTCATGACCGTCGGTTCGGGCCACCGGAGAATCACGAGGTACAGCGCTCTGCTGGCGCTGGTCGCCGCCGTCCTTCCCATCCTGACCATCCTCGTCTTCGTCCTCCTTCGGCTGGAGAATCGCTGAGGGGATCAACCCCGCGAACGAGATCACCGCCGTACGAACAGCCTACATCCGACATCGAGATACAGGCCCGCATCCATTCGGACGCGGGCACTGCTTGAAAATCCAGATCGCGACGAGCCCGAACCGTCGAGCGCGACGACCGTCGACGCGAATCGGTCGCACGATGTCCAACCGGCCCCACTTGCATGAAAGCGGCCCGGCGGATACCGGGCCGCTTTCGG
>CAJWFU010000484.1:0-2485 GCA_913031315.1 uncultured Phycisphaerae bacterium
GACCACGGTCGTACATCCAGAAGATCTTGCTTTCCTCGGGAACGCCGCCGTCGGGAAACGTCACCGTCACTTCCAGAGTGTCGCCCTTCACCACCGTCGAGACCTCAGGGGTTTCAAGTCCCCGGTCGGCGCCCGCGAGCTGTTCCGCGAAGAACGCGGCGTCGACGTTGTTGCTCGGGGCTTCGGGATGGCCATTTCGAGCGTGGCCGCCGTTGGGCACGATGTAGGTGCGCAGGCCGGGCAGGATCGCGCCGGTGCCCGGCACGTCGTAGGCCACCCAGTCATGGGATCCGGGAAGGCTGAAGATCTCGACACCGCGTTTCGTCAGTTCGTCCCAATTCTCGCTCACGTAGAGATCGTCGGCGACGCGGTTGATGGCGGTCAGGACCTCATCGGTCGTCCAACCGACCGTTGTGGCGGCTTCGACGAGATTCTGAAATCCCTTGCCGTAGTAACTCCATTCCTGATCCCCCGATGGAAGTCCGTCGGCCCGAGCGGCGACGAAGGCCTCGTTCGCGGATTCGACCTGGGTGATCGCATCGGGGTCGTGCGCCCGGATCGGGGTGTCGGTCGTGAAGGCGTGCGTGCTCCGAACGGCGGTCACCCGCTCGTCGTGGATCGAGGCGATGAGCGGGGTCATCCCGTTCTTCGAGTTGCCGTACGCGATGACCGGCCCGGGCTGGATGAGTTCGTCATCGAACGCCGCGGTGATGGAGCGCATCATGATGGCGCCCCAGAGGTAGTACTCGGAGTAGCGGTAGTCGAGCGTTTCGGCGAACCGGGCCCGGAGCACGCCTTCCGGTGGCAGATCGAGGTAGTAGCCCAACGACTTGATCTTCGTCGTCACCACCCCGGCGCCCGCATCGAGCGCCACCCGATCGCTCGCGGATACCGGCTCGTCGCCATCGGAAGTCTCGTTCAGGCCCGATCCGCTGATGACGAAACCCTCGACGGTTCCCTCCAGGGGAACGACGAACCGGACCGGCACCCGGATCTCGACGCCCTGCCACCAGTCATCGACGTGGATGTCGATGAGCTTCTGCCGCGTCGTGCCGTCGATGGTGTCGACGTGCCAGGGTTCGACCACCACGACGTCGAGGGTGGTGGTGTCGGTCATGGTCGGCATGTGAAACGGCTCGGCCGGCGTCGGGCCGGGGTCGCAGGACCCCGGAACCGGGCCCCAGAGGGTGAGCATGATTCCCAGGTCCTGCCCTTCGACGAGTCCATTCCCATCGAGGTCCCCGGGGCAGTCTGCGGCCGGGCAGTCGCCCCAGAAGACCAGCAGTTGCCCGAAGTCGGCGGCATCGACCATCTGATCACCGTCGAGGTCCGCACGGCAGGCCGGATCTTCGGCGACCGCCGAGGAGTACCGGCTGACCGGCCCGATGGTGGTGAGTCCGAGGCTGGTGAGCAGGGCGAGTCGAGTGATGAATGGCATGTGGAGGATTCCTTTGCTGCGGTTTCCGGGTTGAGACGACGAGATTTGTCTCCGCGAATGAATCCGGGGACGGAAATACTCGGTTTCGATTTGCGAGACCGATCGGTCCCACCCGGTCTCTTGGGCGTCGACCTGCACGCCGAAGCAACGAGGGCCAGGGGCTCCCGCGTCAGAGCCCGCGCGGAAGAACCTCGCACCAGGAATCGAGTGCGGGGATGCGAGGCTTCCGTTGGATCGGCCATCGGGCGGCGTACTCGGCGGGAAATCGGTCGGTGGCGCCGTTCGATCATCTGGGTTTCGTATCATTCACGTTCCGAACTTTTGTCCTGTCGTAAAACGTCGCCGGCGAGCCCGTGTCCATGAACATCGACCTGCGTGAAATTCCCTGCGTCTGGATCAACGTGGATGCGGATGCGGAGAAGGCCGAGCAGATGGAAAGCCTGCTTGCCGGGCTCGGCATCCGCGATCGACGGCGATTCAGTGGTATCACCGGAATCGCCCCCCATGCCACCGTCAATCACGGTGAGGAGCACTACCGGAACTGCGCCGAGAGCCATTTCGGCGTGCTCCAGGCGGCGCTCGACGCGGACACGTTCCCAATTCTGGTCCTTGAAGACGACGTCGAAGTGCAGGATTTTCCGGATGCCCCGATCGAGTGTCCAGACGACGCCGATGCGCTGTATCTCGGCACGAGTCATGGAAGCCCGGACTACAGGGCGACTCCCGTATCCGATCTCCTCTTTCGGATTGAACGCGTCTATGCCGCCCACGCCGTGGTCCATCTCACCCGTGAGTACGCGGAAGCGGTGATCGCCGAGGGTCGTCAGGCGATCTACGAACGCGATGAGCCATTCGATGTCGCGTTGGCATTCGACATCCAGCCTCGCTTCAACGTGCACGCGATGCGTTCGCCGATCTTCTACCAGAGCGATGCGAAGAATCGAGTCAACCAATGGGAGCACATGACTCGCACGCCGCTTTCGCCTCGGGAACCATCTGGAACCGGCAGGCCGTCGATCATTCCCTGATCCGATCCGTGGCGTCCAC
>CAJWFU010000485.1:0-2484 GCA_913031315.1 uncultured Phycisphaerae bacterium
TGGGGCGTGGATTTGGTCGTATGTCGTGGGCTTCGTTTCGCTTTGCCTCGTGGCTACCACCTCTTTGGGGGGTATGAAATCGATTTGAGAAGGGATATCGGTACCGCGATCGCGGTTCGCCGCAATCCGGAGCTCGAAGGTTCCTTGCACCTCGATGTGGAAGAGAATCCCGCCCGCACTGGTGGGCCCCGCCGAACGGAAGCGGCATGCCTGCGAGTTGTATCCAGATGCTCTTTTCCTCGAGCGAGGTTTCCAGGCCGGGCCGTTCGATCACCTCTTCGGTGTCGAGGAGAATCGACATTCTGCGGTGTCGAATTCCCGACGCATTCAGTGGGGTGAATCGCTCTGAACGAGACCGGATGGGCGTTGTTTGACATAATAATTCAACTATGGCATAATCATGCCATGAACCCAGCCCGACGCCGATCCCTGATCCTCGAACTCCTTCGCAAGGGGCCGGTCCCGAACCAGCAGGAGCTTGCCGTTCGCCTCCAGGAAGTCGGGGTCGTCGCCACCCAGACCACTTTGAGCCGCGACCTGGCCAGTATCGGCGCTGTCAGGAACAGTTCGGGATACCACCCACCCGATGCCTCCACGCCGGGAAACGCCGGCCCTGCCAGCGACGACCTGGGGGGGCTCGTACTGGGGGCCGAGGTCGGTACCACTCTGCTCGTGCTGCGAACACCCGCCGCTCATGCTCATCCGGTCGCCCAACGCATCGATGCCCTCCATGACCCGTCGATTCTCGGGACCATCGCCGGGGACGACACCGTGTTCGTGGCGACCAGCGACCAACGTAGCGCCCGTCGACTCGCCGCTGAACTCTTTCCCACCGGTACGACCGCGGGAGATGCCTGAACGATGCCCACCGTCTCCGTCATCGGTGCGACCGGTTATGCCGGCGCGGAACTCGTCTCCCGGCTCGTCGGTCACCCCGAGATCGCGATTTCCACCCTCACGGGTTCGGGCCGGATCGATGTCGCCGCGGCGGATCTCGCCGATCTCCATCCGAGACTCCGTGGCGCGATCCCACTTCCACTCTCACCCCTTGATCCCGATTCCATCCATGCCGAGCGACCCGATGCGATCCTCCTCGCCACACCTCATGAGGCGAGCCTCGAACTCGCTGCCTGGTTCGTCGATCGGGACATCCCGGTGGTGGACCTTTCCGCCGCCTTTCGTCTTCCCGACCCCAGGCTCTACCCGACCCATTACGGATTCGAACACGACCGTCCCGATCTGCTCGAGGCCGCGGTCTACGGCCTCCCCGAGCTCGAGCCTTCGAGACTCGCGACGGCGTCGCTCATCGCCGTGCCCGGGTGTTACCCGACATCGGTGATCCTGCCCCTGAGGCCCCTCGCCGAAGCCGGACTCCTGGACGAACGCGAACCCGCCATCGTCGATGCGATCAGCGGGGTCAGTGGCGCCGGCCGCGGCCCGAAGGCCGCGACTTCATTCTGCGAGGTGAGCCTTCAGGCCTATGGCGTGCTTTCCCACCGACATGAACCGGAGATGGCCACCCATGCGGGTCTCGCCGTCATGTTCACTCCTCACCTCGGTGCGTTTGACCGCGGGATCCTGTCGACCATCCACGTGAAGCTTGCCGAGGGTGTCGACGAACAGGACGCCCGGGCGCTCCTCGGCTCGACCTACGAAGCCCATCGGGGCGTCCAGGTGCTTCCTGCGGGGTCCTGGCCCAGCGTCGCGGCGGTCGTGGGCACCAATCGATGCGATCTGGGGCTCAAGGCCCGGCCTGAACACGGTCGCCTTCTCATCTCCAGTGCCATCGACAACCTCGTGAAGGGGGCGGCCGGGCAGGCGCTGCAGTGCCTGAACCTGCGACTGGGCCTGCCCATGAATCTGGGCCTCGATCCGACCCTCGCGGCCGTGGAGGACCACATCGCATGAGCATCGCCGCTTTTTCGTCGTCTCGTCCCATGGTGGTGAAGGTCGGAGGTGCGATCCTCGACGACCACCTCGCAAGGATCCAGTTCCTCTCCCGAGTCGCGGCCGCCCACCGGGCGCGGCCCATGGTGCTCGTCCACGGAGGTGGTGCCGCGGTGGATCGGCACCTTGAACGAATCGGCGTCCGGACCGAACGCATCGATGGGATCCGGCTCACGCCACCCGACCTCATGCCGGAGATTGCCGGGGTCCTCGTCGGCCAGGTCGGAACCATGCTGGTCGCGGACCTTCGAAGGCGGGGGGTCGCGGCCGTGGGCCTCCGCGTGGGTGACGATGACGGCATCATCATCGCCCCTCTCACGGCCGACTTCGATCCCGGCGCGGTCGGCACCGTCGCCGGTGGTCGAGCAGCCCTGCTGCCGTCGATCCTCGCCGCCGGACGAACCCCGGTTCTCGCTTCGATCGGCTTCCTTCCCGACGGCGACCCGGTCAACATCAATGCGGACGACGCCGCAGCGGGGGTGGCGGCCGCGCTCGATGCGGCAGCCCTCCTGATGCTCACGGACGTTCCCGGGGTGC
>CAJWFU010000486.1:0-2480 GCA_913031315.1 uncultured Phycisphaerae bacterium
GGGCGGCGACCAGTTCGAGGTGATCGAGCAGGGAACGGGGGTCGACGGCGCCTTCATCCTCGAGCAGGAGGAATCGCCGTCGGGAGACCGGGTCGCCGATCCCGAGGGCCGAGGCCTCTCTGCCGTCGAGTCGTCGGGCCGGGGCGGCGAGTCGCCGCGCGGTTCGTTCGATCGCATCGAAGGCGAGATCCTCCTCATCTCCCAGCACCAGAAGGCCTCGGGTGATTCGAGGGGTTCGCTCGGGAGGGAGTTCCGCGGCCGCGGTCAGCTCCTCGATCCACTGCGGCCAGAGGAGCACCGACTCCCGGACCAGATGGAACCAGGCGGACTCGACCGGGTCGTCATCGGTGGTGGGGAGGACCTCGTAGATCGCGGTGATCATCGCGGCGGCGGCCGGAGTCGCGGCACCGGTTCGAGAGGCCGGGCCGATCAGGGTCACCCGGGCGTCCGGAGCGCGTCGAATCGCTTCGATGGCGATCGAGAGTCCGAGGACGCCATTCCCGATCACGACGATGTCGGATCGGTCCTCCGCGGCAAGTGGGTGCGAATCCGAGGGCATCGATACATGGTCGCAGATGCGGGACGATTCTTCCGACGCGGGGTTCAGTCCTCGACCATGACCACCACCGGGTCTCCGACTCCTCGGCCGTGGGCGGCTCGGGGCGATTCGTCGTAGCTCCAGGGGAACCCGCCCGCGTCGAAGTTCAGGAGGAGCACGGTGTCGTCATCGGATCGGTGCCGGCGGACCGGCTCGAAGCGGTCGCCCAGGTAGCGGGCGGTCCGGGAGAGCCTCACCCCGTCGATCATGCCGTCAAAGTGGGAGACCGGTCGGCCCGAGCCATTGACGTCCGCCCCGACGATGAACGGCAGTCGGTTGGTGGTTCGGGTGCCGGAGGCGGGCGCTGATGCCACCAGGACGCCGTCGAGGTAGAGCCTGATCTCCGAGCCGTCGAAGACCCCGGCGAGATGATGCCATCCGTCGGTCGGGATCATTCCGGTCGTTCCGCGGACCGTGCGGTACGCACCGTCGAGATGAACGCTGAAGTCCGGAGTCCCGTCACTCACGAAGAGACCGAATTCACTGCTTTCGGTCCGGGTCACGAATCCCGTGCGACCACTCAGGTCGTCCGCGGCGAGCCACGCCTCGACCGTCAGCGGACCGTCGGGAAGGTCGCACACGCCGGTTGGAACCAGGACCGCATCGTCCACGCCGTCGAACCGCATCGCATGCTCCCGATCCGGGATCGCGGGTGCTTCCGGAATCGCTTCGATCGGCCATGAGAGGGTTCTCGGGGGTAGCGGGTAGCGGTGATTGGTCCCGAGGATGTCGCAGGACAGGATCATCACCGGTTCACGCCAGGGCCCGCCTTCGGTCGCGGGGCGGCTCGCTCGGAAGGTGGCGGTCTCGATGGCTCCGGGTTCGACGGTCGCGTGGACGTGGGTCGGTTCGAAGGTCCATCGGAGATCCGGTCCCGCCGGAACGAGTTCGATCTCGATCGGATGGCTGGTCGGATTCCGGATGCTCCAGACGACCTCGCCCTCGGCCGAACCGTCGGCGATCGCGGTGATCTCGCCGCGGGTCGGATGTTCCTGCCTCGCGAGTCGAGCGCTCTCGGTCGACAGATCGGCGGTGATGTCCCGGACGTCCAGCGTGGTTCCGACCGGGATCGACGCGAGGGCGATCCCGTCCGGGCGCACCGACACGTGGTGGAACTGATGGAGCCATCCGGTGCTCGGAACGTGTCCCGACTGTCCCCCGCCGACGGTGGCGAGGGTCACGTATTCGATTCCGTCGCGGGGCCCGTCGTACCGCATGTGATGAATGTGCCCGGCGAAGACCGCCCGGACGTTGCCGGCCGCGGCGAGGACCTCGTGCACTCGTTCCCAGTCGTCTCCGTATCGGCCGCCGATCCAGCGGGGGTGATGAAGGAACACGAAGACGTGCTGCATGTCGGTCGAATCCGCGAGGGTCGATTCGAGCCAGGCGAGCTGTTCGGGGCTCATGCGCTGGCATTCGGCCTTGCCGAAGTTCCGTTCCCCGGTCTCGGGATTCCCCTCGTCGGTGTAGAGGGTGATGAACCGGGAGTCCTTGTGGTCGAACGCGTACCACAGCGGTCCGAAGTGTTCCTCGTAGTTCCCTTCATGCTCCTCGGCGGGTCGATTCTCACCTCGCCAGTAGACGTCGTGGTTTCCAGCGACGGGAAACCACGGGCAGAGGAGACCGTCCATGATCTCGCGAAACTCCCGCATCTGTTCCATCCAGGGGCCCTCGGTGCCGTAACCCTGGATCAAGTCGCCGACGGTCATCACCAGATCGGGCTCGTAGAGATTCGTGTCGGCGACCGCTTCGGCCAGAACTTTCACGCCGTCCGCCGGTCCACCGGTGCGATCACCGAACACCACGAAGGTGAACATCTCGTCTTCGGCGGGGAGATCGAGGGTGCGGCCTTCACGATCGGTGATGAATCGATCCGCCGCGG
>CAJWFU010000487.1:0-2472 GCA_913031315.1 uncultured Phycisphaerae bacterium
ACCCGCCGAACCCGCCGAACCCGATCGTCCACCTCCCGGTCCGAGGATTCGTCTTCGAGCACGGCACGAGCAGTCTCGATCGATGATGACGAGATGGGAAACGGACCACCGGCGGATCGGATTCGTCCCGCCAGATCCGGGGCCGACTCCGTCCAACCGACCCGAAGTCCCGCCATTCCCCACGCTTTGCTCAAGGTCCGGACCAGCACCGTCTTCGGCATCCAGCGCAGGGAGGCCATGATGTCGTCCACCGTGGTTCCATCCGCTTCGCACCCGAACTCGACGTACGCAAGGTCGATCAGCAGCATCGGATCCGGCGCTGACGATCGAAGTGCCATCAACGAATCCAACGGGATGGACATCCCGGTCGGATTGTTCGGGGAGACCACCGCCATCAGGCTGCATCCCGAAGATGCTTCCACGAAATCCGCGGTCGGAAAAGCACCCGTCATCCAGGAAACACTTCGAGTCTCGACCCCTCGGTTCCTTGCGAAGGCCTGGAACATCGTGAACGTGGGGTCCGCCAGCAGGACGGATGATCCCGGGCTCAGACACGCACCCATGATCCGGTCGATCGCATCATCGGCCCCCGCGGTGGCCACGATCCGTGAGGGATCGACTCCCGAACGTCGAGCGATCGTGGCCTCCAGTCGTCTGGAATCCGGATAGCCGACGATGCCGGGGTCCGAACGACCGGTCTGGAGGGCCGGGAAGGCCTCGGCCCCCACGCACTCATTGCCGTCAAGCCGGAGCGTTTCGACCGGAACGATTTCCGGATCATCCGCAACGGACATGATTTCCGCCTTGAAACGTTCGCTGATGACGCTCATGGGAACACCTGGCGGGCTTCGCCCACCACGAGATCCGTACCGCCGGCCATTCGAATCTTCCCGATCAGTTTCGGGAAGTCACCTCGAGGAACCGCGGCCCGCACGGCGAAACCATCACGAGCAAGGGGAGACACGGTGGGTCTCCGCATGCAGGGAAGAATGCCGAGAACCTCATCCAGTCGATCCGAGGGAACGTTGAGTTCGAGCAGATATCGGGAGCGAGCCTCAAGGACCGATGCCACCAATTCGACGATCCGATCGATGACGATCCGACGATTCGGACAGGAGGCCGCCTCCAGGGAGGCGTAAAGACGGGTCGACGATCGAGCGATCACATCGATGATTCGTAGTCCGTTGGCCGCGAGGGTGGCGCCCGACTGAACCAGATCGACCACCACATCGGCGTCCTCCGGCGGCAGGACTTCCGTGGCGCCCCAACTCTGAACCAGGGTGAAGTCAAGACCGCGACGCTCCGCCCATTCCGCGGCCACCCGCGGCATCTCACTCGCGATACGGAGTTGGACGCCGGGCTCGATTCGAATCCCGCTGGGAGCGGCAGCCACGATCCTCACCGGGTCCAGACCGGTATCGAGGAGTTCCACGACGTCGTCGGCCAGATCAAGCTCTTCCACCCAGTCCGCCCCTCCGAAGCCGAGGTCGCGGGTGCCGGCGGCGAGCATCGAAACGATGGCCTGGGGCTTGAGTCGTTTGGCTTCGACCCCGGGAAAACCCGAGATGGTCGGTCGGTATCCACGTTGATCGGCATTCACCTCGAGACCGGCATCTGCGAGAAGTCGGTCGACTTCCACCTGCATGCGGCCTTTGGGGAGTGCGAAGCGGAGGGTGTCGAGGTCGATGGTGGTCTCGCCCGACGCACCCGGATCGGCATCGGTCGAAGTGGTCGTGGAAACGGTCGGTGTGATGGTGGGCATGATCGGTCCTGGAAGGAGACCGGCCCGATCGCGGCGTGCGGGATCACCGTGGATCCCAAAAGAAGAACAACGCCGGCGTGCGGGCCGGCGTCGAGTCGTTCAGGTCGTGGAAGTCGCGACTTTGAAACGCATCACCGGCGAACACGGCCATGAAGGCCGTGGTCTCGATGACGCGGATGGATGGTGGTCGCGGGGCTCATGTCGAAGACGGTAGGCCTCTTCGAAATCCCGGTCAACCATCAAAGGGCGAATCGGGAACGTTCAGGGTGTTCACCTACCAGACACGGAGGTGAGGGTGGTTTTCTCCGGCAACCCGACCTCTTCGTCGCCTTCGGATGAGTTGGCGACCAGAAGGAAGGTGATGATCGAGATGATGCCCACGCCGATCAGATTGAGAATCAGACCCTCTCTCGCCATCCGCCGGATCGGAATCTCTTCGGTGCCGTAGACGGCGGCGTTGGGCGCGGTCGCCACCGGAAGCATGAACGCGCAGCTGGCGCTCATCGCCGCGGGGGCCATCAGAATCACCGGATCGACGCCGATCGCCAGGGCCGTGGCGCCAAGGATCGGCATCATGAGCGCCGTCAAGGCGGTGTTGCTCGTGACCTCGGTCAGGAAGGTCATGAACAGACAGGTCAGGAGCACCATGAGGGGAATGGAGATCCCGCCAAGGACGTTTTCCAGACCGCCCGCCACCACATCTCCCAGAC
>CAJWFU010000488.1:0-2467 GCA_913031315.1 uncultured Phycisphaerae bacterium
GAATGCCCATCCGATGCCGGTCGACCAGGCGGACGCGGCCGAGGTCTACGGGGAGGAGCTTCGTTAAACGCTGGGGCTCGGGGGCGCCCCCGGAGACACCGATCGAGATCGACTGGATTTCGTGATGCTCGGCATGGGACCCGACGGCCACACCGCGAGTCTCTTTCCCCACACGGATGCGTTGAACGAGGAAGAACGATGGGTGGTCGACAATGACGGTCCCAGCGTGGTTCCGCCGCCGCGGGTCACCATGACCTATCCACTTTTGAATGCCGCCCGCACCATCGCCTTCTACGTCCTTGGTTCCGGAAAGGCGGCGATGATCGATCGCATCGCGACCGGAACCGACGGGTTCGAGACCCTTCCATGCAAGGGCATTCGGCCGAGCCGGGGTGAGTTGATCTGGTACCTGGACCAGGCCGCCTGCGGAGGTTGAGGCGAGGCGGGTTCAGGAGCGTGCGTTGAACCAGTCCTGGAGGATCGTGGCCGCCGCGACCGCATCCTGGATCTTCTTCTTGCCCTTGCGGGTGAGGCCCGACCCCTTGAGACTGTCGTCGGCTTCGAAGCTCGACAGGCGTTCATCATGAAATTCGACCGGCAGGCCGGTTCGTTCCGCCAGCGCGGCGCCGAACGCCCTGGCGGCGATCGCGCGGGGGCCTTCGGTGTCGTCCATGTTGATCGGGAGCCCGACGACCATGAGGTCGGCACCGTGCTCGTCGATCGCCTTGGCGATCTTTTCGAGCCGGAGATCCGCGTTGCGCTCGACGAGTACCGAGAGAGGTTGGACCAGCCCGACGATGTCATCTCCAGCGGCGAGTCCCGTGCGGACATCTCCAAGGTCGACGCAGAGCACCCTCATCGGCGACCGCCGATCATCGAAGTTTCTCGGGGACCAGGCTGGCCATGTCCTTGACCTTCTGGGCATCCTCGGCCCGGCAGATGAGCGTCGCGTCCCGGGTGTGCACGATCACCAGATCTTCGCAGCCGACGGTGCAGATGCGATGATCGGAGTCGTCGCTGAAGACCACGAGATTCCTCGAGTCCAGATCGGTGTGGGCGGTTCCCGGGGTGGCGCGATTGCCGTGTTCGTCGGGGGACACCGTCTCGCCCAGGCTCGGCCAGCTGCCGACATCGATCCAAGAAAGCTCCATCGGAACCACCGCGATCGAGATTCGCTCGTCCGCGACGGCCGGTTCCATGAGGCCGTAGTCGACGCTGATCTTCTTCAGCTCGGGATAGATGGCCTCGAGGCTGGCGGTCCGGTCCGGTGATTCCCAGGCCGCGGCGATCCGCTGGAGTCCTTCGAGGGTCGCGGGCTCGTACCGGCCGATGGTTTCCAACACGGTCCGGGCATGGAAGACGAACATGCCGCTGTTCCAGCCGAAATTGCCCGCTTCGAGATAGGCCTCGGCCGTCTCGCGATCGGGCTTCTCGACGAACCGGGTCGCTTCAAAGCAACCGTGATGACCATCGATGGCTTCTCCGCGTTCGACGTAGCCGAATCCGGTCGCAGGATGCGTCGGCGTGATCGCGAAGGTCACGAACCGGGACGGGTCCTGTTCGACCAGACGGAATCCGGCATCGAGGCGGTCGGCGAAGATCGACTCCGGTTCGATGAGGTGATCAGCGGTGAGTACGGCGAAGATCGCATCGGGATCGGTGGAGGCGAGTACCGCGGCGGTGAGGCCGACCGCGTTGAGCGTGTCGCGACCGCAGGGCTCTCCCAGAATTCGTCGGTCAGCGATCGCGGGGACGGCGGCTCGAACCTGATCTCGAAAACGTTCGCCGGTGCAGATCCATCGCCGGTCGGCCTCGACCACGTCTCCCAACCGATCGCTGGCGATTTCGAGGAGGCTTCGGCCGTCGATCAAAGGGACCAGCTGCTTGGGGCGTTGAGTGCGGCTGATGGGCCAGAGTCGGGTGCCGGAACCGCCGGCCATGATCATTGCGTGTCGCATGCTTCTGAAAACTTCCTTTTGCGGGCCGGCTCAGCCGATCATTTCCTTGAGCCGAAGGGCGGCCGCCACCAAGGCGTCGCTTTCGGTGATCGTGGGGTCGGCTCGGCGAGCTCGTTCGACCAGATCCGCCGCGACCACGCGGCTTTCGCCCAGTTGGACGAGAACCAGGATCGCGTCCCGGGCATCGTCCCCGCCGACCGCACCTGCGGCGTCGGCGTTGACGTCACTTCCTTCGACCCCGGTGGCGAGACCGGGCAGCAACTGTTCCACCTTCTCGGCGAGGTCCAGAACGATGGTCTCGGCCGTCTTCTTTCCGATTTCGGGCAAGGCTCGCAGGGTGTCGGTGTCCTTTTCGGCCACCGCCCGAGCCACGGTGGCGAGCGGCATGGCCAGGGCACGAAGGGCCTTGCGGTAACCGATGCCCTTGACCGAAGTCAGAAGTTCGAAGAACGACCGATCCGCTTCGCTGGTGAACCCGACCAGACGAGGACGAAAGACGGCGCCGTTGG
>CAJWFU010000489.1:0-2450 GCA_913031315.1 uncultured Phycisphaerae bacterium
GCGTCTCGAGGCCTTCGACGCCTATCAGCAGACCGCCTGGGGCTGCATCCTGATTGGTTCGGACCGGCTCGACAGCCTGAGTTCCTGGGTCGAAGCGGCCAGAATCCGGCTTGAAGCCGTGGAGGCCGGGGAGGCACCTCCGGTGGCTCCGATCTTCGTGGAGAGCTCGAATCCGGATTCCGGCGTGCAGACCGAGCCTGATTGACCGACAATCTTCAACATCTCCGGGCGATGTCGTGCCGAAGGGGTTTGATTCGATTTCCTGAAACGAGGGCAGTCCGATGGCCGGTCACAGCAAGTGGGCCAATATCAAGCATCGCAAGGCCGCGGTCGACAAGAAGCGCAGCAAGATGTGGAGCAACTGCAGCCGCGCCATCATCGTGGCGGCCAGGCAGGGTGGTGGTGATCCCAAGTTCAACACAACGTTGCGGTACGCGATCGATGACGCCAAGGCAGCCAACATGCCGAAGGACACCATCGAGAAAGCGGTCAAGAAGGGCACCGGGGAGATCGAGGGCGAAACCTACGAACCCGCGCGCTACGAAGGTTACGGGCCGGGAGGCGTGGCTTTCATCGCCGATTGTCTGCAGTCCAACGCGAACAAGACCGCGCCGGAGATCAAATCGATCTTCTCCAAGGCCGGCGGAAATCTCGGCACGCCGAATTCGGTGTCCTTTGGTTTCACGCAGGAAGGCATGATCCTCATCGATGCGGAGAAGCACTCCGAGGATGACGTTCTGGAACTGGCGTTGGAAGCCGGAGCGAAGGACGTGGTGGGTGAAGAGGGATTCGTTCAGGTCACCACCGAGCCGACGGATTTTCTCGAAATCAAGGAGGCAATGGCGGCTGCGAGCATCGCCATGGAGTCCGCGGAACTGACCTTCACGCCTTCCACGGTGGTGGAGCTCGATGTGGAAGGGGCCCGGAAGGTCCTCAATCTCATCGACACGCTCGAAGATCACGACGACGTCCAGAAGGTCTACCACAACGCGACAATTCCAGAAGAGGCCTACGAGTGAACCCGATCTGCATCAAGTCGGGGGCTCGGCCCGGCCGATGATCTCTGGGCGGGCAGTCGTTCACCGCCAAACCTCCGCCAGTCCCGCCTTGGATACCTGTCACCATGCGATTCCGTCCGCATCCTTCGATCTCTCTCGTCCTCCTCCTCGGTTCTTTCCTTGGAGGATGCACCCAGCAATCAGCCACCTTTCCCGGCCACTCGGATCCCGAGGTCTGGAACGCGATGGTGACCGTCGCGGAAAATCCGGTCTACGACGACTGGTTCGTTCTTGAGAACGAAGTGATGACCGCCCGCCCCGAAGGGCGGATCGAGATCTATCGAATCCTGAGACGGGATCTGGTCCGGGCCGGGCAGAACCCGGTTCGGCAGGAAGAAGACTGGCGGTTCCAGGTCCAGTTCCTCCACACGGATCCACCGACCATCAGCTTCTCGGCCCGTCAGGCGGCGGTACCAGCTCATGTCTGGCGCGAGGGTGAGCGATACTTCGCTGACATGAAGACGATTCTCGAACCGAACGGCGTGGCGCCGGTGGTCGATGAAGAGCCCGTCGAACTGGTGATCGAGTCCGAGCCCGAAGCAGAGGCTGAGAACACCGAAGAGGTCGAACTCGAGGTGGTGGAACCGGCTGCGGAATCGCCCAAGACCCTGACGGATCTGCTCGACTCGAATCGTCACTGATCCGACGATGATTGAAGCTGGGTTCGATCCGGGCTGGAATGACTCACCGTGAGTCGATTTTCGCTGGACGAGGTCGTACCCCGGCGAGGAGTTGTCCGTGACCGAAATGAACGCGAGTGATGAACCCTCAACCGCCGAGCTCTCTTCCGGAGAGAAGCGTGACCTGCTCGGTTTGGGAGTACTGGCCGCGGCGTGGGCATTCGTCCCCGCGGGGCTTGGATTCCTGCTGCTGGCCAGGATCGGCTGGGTCGCGGATGTCTACAGCGGAATCATCGATGAGCAAGGGTTCTTCGTCGCGATCGGTGTCTACGCCGTGATCTTCGGCCTGACCGCTGGGCTGGGTCTGCTCCCGACCTACGCCCAGGCGATACTCGGTGGTTGGGTCTTCGGGACCGTGTTTGGAACGACGGGGGCGATGGCTGGAATCGTGCTCGGTGCGGTCCTCGGACACGGCCTGGCCCTGATCATTTCCGGGGAACGCGTGGAAGCGATCATCGAACGCAGGCCCAAGATTCTCGCGGTTCGAAATGCACTCGTTGATGCCGGTCTGCTGCGCAGCATCGGAATCGTGGCCCTGCTCCGGGTGAGTCCCAACAGTCCGTTCGCCCTGTCGAACCTGGCCCTCGGTGGTTCGAGAACTCCGGTGGTCGCGGTGTTCTTCGGCACCGCGATCGGCATGCTGCCTCGGACGGCGCTGGCGGCAGGTTTCGCGGCCGCCGCGGCGGCGGAGGGTTCAGAGGATCTGGTGGAT
>CAJWFU010000490.1:0-2445 GCA_913031315.1 uncultured Phycisphaerae bacterium
GCCAGCTTCGCGGCGGAAGAGATGGGCTTCGATTCGGTGATGGTGAACTCCAATCCCGAGACGGTCTCCACCGACTACGACACCAGTGACCAGCTCTTCTTCGAACCGTTGACCCTCGAAGACGTTCTCGACATCGTCGAGCGGCTCAACGGGGGCGGGGTTGAAGATCCGAACAGATCCGGGGGTGTGGTCGGGGTCATCGTCCAATACGGAGGCCAGACTCCGCTCAACCTCGCGCATGGTCTCGTGGCGGCCGGGGTTCCACTCATTGGAACCGGCCTCGACTCGATCGATCTTGCGGAGGATCGTGACCGTTTCAAGGCGGTGCTGGACGAACTCGAACTCGTCCAGCCCGAGAATGGAATCGCCCAGTCGCTCGAGGAGGCGGTGGAGATCGCCGCCCGCATCGGCTACCCGGTGCTGGTCCGCCCGAGTTACGTTCTGGGTGGAAGAGGGATGGAGACCTGTTACGACGAGTCCGCACTGAAGCGGTACATGGTCGCGGCAGTGGGGGCGAGTGATCTTCACGACGCACCCGTGCTGATCGATCGTTTCCTCGGAGACGCGGTGGAAGTGGACGTCGATGTGATCGCCGACTTCGAGCCTCATGAGGATTCACGGGCGGCGATGCTCGATTTGGCGGATCACCCTTCCCGGGCTTTGGTCTGTGGCGTGATGGAGCACATCGAGGAAGCCGGGGTTCACTCGGGCGATTCCGGCTGCACGATCCCGCCTTATTCCCTCTCCGACGAGATCGTCGAGGAGATCAAGGATCAGGCCCGCCGTCTCGCGGAAAGGCTCCGAGTTCGTGGACTCATGAACCTTCAGCTGGCGGTGAAGGACGGCCGGATCTACATCCTCGAGGTGAACCCGAGAGCCAGCCGGACGGCGCCGTTCGTCTCCAAGGCGAAGGGCGTGCCATGGCCGCAACTCGCCGCCAAGGTGATGATGGGTGCATCTCTGGATTCCCTGAACGTGGATGAGGTCCCGGATGCCGGGTTCTTCGCGATCAAGGAGCCGGTCTTCCCGTTCAGCAAGTTTCCCGGCGTTGATGTGATTCTCGGCCCGGAGATGCGATCGACGGGTGAAGTGATGGGCGCGGATCGGTCGCTTCCCCTTGCCTTCGCCAAGGCCTGCATGGGCGCCGGGATGGTGCTCCCCACCGAAGGCACGGTCTTCCTTTCGGTTCGAGATCAGGACAAGGATGCGGCGGTCGAAATCGCCCGTTCACTTCGGTCCATGGGATTCCGGGTGGTATCCACCGGCGGTACCCATGCCCATCTTCGAGACTTTGGAATCGACGTGGAATCCCTCCCGAAGATTTCCGAGGGGCTTCGGCCGAACATTCTCGACCTGATCGCCGACGAAGAAGTCTCGCTCATTCTCAACACCGCCACCCGCAAGGGGGCCGAGACCGATGAGGGCCGAATCCGAGCGACGGCGGTCAAGGCGGGGGTGACCATGATCACCACCGCGCCAGGGGCTCGAGCCGCGGTTCAGGCCATTGCGGCCTTGAAAGCCGGTGACTGGAACGTCGCGGCCACTCAGGACTATTTCCCGGGTCTTTCCCGGCCGGCGGCCTCGCTCGGTACGCCCGAGAACTCCGATTCCGTGGGTTGCCCCGGCTGAATCAGCCATGAGAACCCTGATGTCCGCTTCCGTGGTCTCCAGGTTGATCGAGATCGGGATGGTTCGGGCATCGAACTCGGGGGCGGCTCGCCGATAGACTCCACATCCCTTCGAGTCGTGGTTCGGACCACCTCGACGGAACTCAGAGCCTCGTGTTCGTCCGCGGGCTCACGATCGACGACTTCGGACGCCTGTCAGAGGATTCCATGTTCACTGCCACCCCGGATCAGGTTCAACTCGTCTTCTCGCTTCTGGTGATCGTCGTGCTTCTGCACGTGTTCCTCGGGGCGTGTGCGTATTCCATCATGCTGGAGCGGAAGCTCAGCGCCTGGATGCAGGACCGAGTCGGGCCGAACCGTGTCGGCCCGAAGGGCCTTCTGCAGCCGATCGCCGATGGCTTGAAGTTCCTCTTGAAGGAGGACTACGCACCGTCCGGTGTCGACAAGGCACTCTTCACCCTCGCGCCCGGCCTGATCATGCTTCCGGCAATGATCGGCTTCATCATCGTGCCTTTCACGGGTGCGATCGACATCACCGGCCTTGTTCGCTTTCTGGGAATCGCGCAGGGGAATGCGTTGTACGAAGTCACCGTGGTCGGGGCGTCGATCAACATCGGTGTCGTCTACCTCATCGCGGTGGCGTCGCTTGGCGTCTTCGGCGTCACGCTCGGTGGATGGGCGAGCAACAACAAATGGTCGTTCCTCGGTGGCCTGCGGGCCGGTGCCCAGATGATCTCCTACGAAATCCCGATGGGTCTTTCGATTGCAATTGCCAAAGGCCGCACCGTGTTTATTGCGGATACGCGCGTGCATAACA
>CAJWFU010000491.1:0-2432 GCA_913031315.1 uncultured Phycisphaerae bacterium
AATCGCCCCGGCCGGAGGATCATCCCGGACCTCGGGAATCCGCGGCTGATTTCGGCGGCCTTGTTTCCGGTCCTGGCCGGAAGCTCCTCCCCGCCGCCCCAGCAGATCGCGGGCGAGGACGGCGAGTTGATCATGGATGTCCTGCCATTCCCGCATTCGCAGGAACGAAAGATCGTGTCGGCGACACCAGGTGCGAAGGGCGGAAGAACCTTTCTCGGCGCGGGCATCTCGCCAGGCTCGCCAGAGCCGGACGAAGCCGAGGAAATCACTGGATGGATCTCGAAAGATCGCATGCCCCAGCGTCCCTTTCCGTTCGGTGCGGAGCCGTGGGTCCGGAACCGTCAACGCGGAGGCCACGGCGAGGATCTCTCCCAGGCAGGCTTCGTCGATCGAAGCCAGCACCATTCGTCCGATCCGTGGATCCACGGGCAGGGCTGCAAGGTCCCTCCCGACTTCGGTCAGGGTTCGTCCACGGTCCACCGCACCGAGTTCATGCAGGGTCTCGAAGCCATCTCGAATGAGTTTGGCGGAAGGAGTCTCCACGAACGGAAACGCTTCGGGTTCGCCCAATCCCAGGTCCGCCATTCGAAGGATCACGCTGGCCAGGTTGGATCGCGAAATTTCCGGCGCGGTGAATTCCGGGCGTTCGAGAAAAGCCGCTTCCTCGCTGAGCCGAATGCAGACTCCGGGCGCGATGCGACCGCAGCGACCGGCACGTTGGGCGGCCGAGGCGCGGGAGACGGGTTCGATCGGAAGTCGCTGCACGCGACGTCGGGGGGAATATCTCGCGATCCGCGCGAGTCCGGAATCGATGACCCCGCGGATCCGCGGCACGGTGAGCGAGGTCTCCGCGACATTGGTCGCCAGCACGATTCGACGACGTGGCCCGGGTTTGAAAACGCGGTCCTGCTGCTCGTTGGACAGTCTGGCGTAGAGCGGAAGGGTCTCGGTCTCGGGGAATCCGGTTCCGTCGATCGCGGCCGTGACGTCACGAATCTCCCGTTCGCCCGGAAGAAACACGAGGATGTCCGGACGACCCGAAGGCTCGGGGATTTCCAATCCCGCGTCGTCGATCTCGCGAATGCCTTCGAGAATCCCCTGGATCAGCGCGTCGTCGGGGTCACCGGATTCGGTGCTCGGAGGTCGGTACCGAAGGTCCACCGGATGCGTGCGACCCTCGACCGAGATGATCGGCGCTCCGTTGAAGTGTCGACTGAATCGTTCGGGATCGATGGTCGCACTCGTGACCACCACCTTGAGATCCGGTCTCCGCGGAAGCAGTCGCTTGAGGTAGCCGAGGAGGAAGTCGATGTTGAGACTTCGTTCGTGGGCTTCGTCGACGATGATGGTGTCGTAGGCGAGTAGATCACGGTCGCGTGCCGTCTCCGCCAACAGGATCCCGTCGGTCATCAACTTGATTCGGGTGTCCGGGGCGGTGCGGTCGTTGAATCGGACCGCGTATCCCACGCCGGTTCCCAGCGGAGTCGCGAGTTCCTCGGAGATGCGTGCCGCCACGCTTCGGGCCGCCACGCGGCGGGGCTGGGTATGGCCGATCACTCCGTCGATCCCACGCCCGAGCTCGAGGCAGATCTTCGGAAGCTGGGTCGTCTTCCCGGATCCGGTCTCACCGCAGACCACCACGACCTGATGTTCACGAATCGCGGAGGCGATCAACGAACGCTCCCGGGAGATGGGGAGTTCCTCCGGGAAGCCGACCTTCAGATTTCGGGATTTCCGCGCGGTCTGGCCGGCTTGAAAGCGATCGAGGTCTCGACCGATCGACGTGATCGCCCGGGCCATGTCTCGTCCCTGGGCGTGCGCCCGGGCGACGCCGTCCAGCCGTCGCTCCAGAATGTGTCGTCGCGGACCGACCACCTCCCGAATTCTTCCCCGGAGAGGTTCCAGCGCCCCTGGATCCTCGACCGAGGCTTCCTTGGGGCGTTTTCGGCGTCGTCGGCGTCGTTCGGTCACGTGAGCAGAGTAGCCCCGAAATCGGCTTGAGCGTGGGGATTCGCGGATCTCGACTTCGGGGTTGTGGAGGCGGATCCACGACGGCGAAGCCGAGGCGATGTCACCCCCTGGCCGCTGGGCGACCTCCGAGGAAGTCGACGGTGACACGATCGACATCGTGCGGGGGAAAGGCCGGTGTCTCGGAGGCGTCAATCGCGACGACCGGTTCAGCGGGGCCGATCCGGCCTCGGGCCTGGAGCGTCCGCCCGTGAGAAAGAATTCCGCTCGATCGGATCCATGCCTTTGGATCCGAAGCCATCCCGCCGCTCGGGCCGATTCGATCGGTCCCCGGTGTTTTTCGACGCTGGAATCTCCTTTTCGACGTCACATCGATGGCCAGCCCTCGTAACTGAAGAGGTGGCCTTTCGGTCAACAAACCTGATCGCCTCGAAGGAGAACGCCATGAATCAGCCCCCTACCAC
>CAJWFU010000492.1:0-2427 GCA_913031315.1 uncultured Phycisphaerae bacterium
TCCCCCCATCAGAGCCTCGGAGGCTTCCAAAGGGCGGTGATCAGCCGACTTCCCCTCGCTTTCGAGGCATGATCGCGGCATGATCGTGAAATTTAGGCCCATTGACGGGGTTTCGCGACGCCGAAACGCCGGTCGCCCTATCGTGCTTGGACGGTGTTCAGCCCTCCGAAGAGGACCTCTGGACACTATCGACTCCGGGCAGGGTCGGTCAACGGGTCAGAGGGCCGAAGTTGACGAAAAACACAAGTCGCTTCAGGCAATGGACTTATGAGTAAAATAACTTCCAGGCATATTACCCGGGTCGCCATTGCGGCCGTCATTCGCCAGCCTGACGAGAACCCCTCCACCCCACCGGAGATCCTCGCGGCGTGGCGCCCGGTCAGTGCCGTGCGAGGCGGAGTCTGGGAACTTCCAGGCGGAAAGATCGAACCGGGAGAAACCGCAACCAATGCCGCTCGCCGCGAAACCCAGGAAGAACTCGGCATCGACATCGACATCATCGAATCGGTTGCGACCGCTGAGGATCATGACCCTTCGCAATCAATCGAACAACACGTCGTGGTCGAACTCATGCTCGCGCGAAGCAAGGACGGGGATCCGTCGGTGACCGATCGGCCATGGCAATGGATACCGATCAACCGACTCCATGAGTTCCCATGGCCTCGTGCGAACGAGTCGCTCAACGAATCATTGATCGAGCATCTGACGCCGGCATCGTCCTAGGACGTTGAAGTCGTCTCGCGAATTCAATCACAAAGTCGAGTCCGTGCCTTCATCAGATTGGGAAGGCTCACCCGCTCGTACTCGCCCAGCACGGCAACGCGACGAGGATCCGTTTCCGGATCGGCCTCTCCAAACGGGGCCTCATCGTCGAGCCAACCGAGAGCCGCCCGGACCCTGGCCTTCTGAGCGTCATCGAGTCCCGTGTCCTTTTCCGCGACGTTGTTCATCGCCCAGCCGAGCGAGTCGCAGGCAGAAACCGTGCCCAACAGACCACGAACCGAGCCGTCGTATGCGTGACTGACCCGAGGAAGCCCGGCCATCACGACCAGAAGATCAGTGGCCCGGTCGGCATCGCCATCGGCCGCCGCCCGCCGGACATCAGCCCAGAGCGTCTTGCGCAGGCCTCGTACCGACATGGCCCGCACGCTCTTCGGGTCGGGAATCGCTCCCCAGCCACCGTTCAGGATGATCAACCGATCGTTGAACACCTCAATCTTGTCCAGCGTCGCGTGAATCTCCTCCGGCGGGGCCACGAGCGGCCGAGCACCGTCCATCCAATTCTCGAACCTGGCCTGGATGGCCGGCTCCCCGTAGAGCACGCTGAGATTGCCCTGCTTCGGCCAATCCGCCAGGACTGCCTGCCAGACCAGGGCGGACGCAGGATCACCACCGCGACCAGCGGAGCCGACGACCTGCCTGAGGGCCGGATCCTCCGACGTACCGCCGCCATCGCAACCCATGATGAACGCGGACATCAAGGCAAGAAGAACGACCGGAGCAACGCCCGGATTTCGACGGAGTTTCATCTGCGGATGGATCATGTGTCCAGCGAATCCGATCCCGGCACCACTGTCAAGCAGGGGACGAGGAAAACATCAACCCCCGATCGAACTCATTGCTCGATCACCGCGACCACCATGAACTTCGGGCTTCAAGGCGGTGCACCGCGCAAAGGCATCTCGCATCACGTCCGGCCCCTGGCCAAGCAGCGGTCGAAGGTCGATCTCCCCCCCATCGAACAGGCAGCTCCGCAGCACACCGTCGGCAGTCAATCGAAGTCGATTGCATGACTCGCAGAACGGGCGACTCATGGCATGGATGAGCCCGATCCGTCCCCGCCCGCCGGGACAGGCCAGAAGTCGAGCAGGCCCCACGCCCGGATCGAAGGTGTCCTTCAGCGAAACCAGCGTCCCGATCTCCGCCTCGATCTTCGCGACCATCTCATCCGCGTCGACCAGGACGTCCTCCGGATCTCCATCGGTAAGCGAACTGCATCCCAACGGCATGAATTCGATGAAGCGAACCGTCCAGTCATGCTCCATGGCCAGCCGGGCGAAATCGGCCAATTCATCGTCGTTGACGCCCCGCATCACCACCACATTCAGTTTGAGCCGGCCGAACGTCTCGGCCGCCGCGGCCAGTCCACGATGGAACAGATCAATCCTTCCCCCACCGGTGATCCGGGCGTAGCGATCCTTCCGCAACGAATCGACCGAAAGCGTGACCCGATCCAGACCGGCCTCCTTCAACGGCCGGGCCAGCCGATGAAGATGAATCCCGTTGCTGGTCAGCGAAAGATCGGAGGAACCGAGGCCGCGAATGGCCTTCACGATCTCGAGGAGATCGGATCGCACGGTGGGTTCGCCACCCGTGATCTTGAAATGCCGGACGCCGATATTCCGCGCGACTTCCGCGATTCGGGTG
>CAJWFU010000493.1:0-2422 GCA_913031315.1 uncultured Phycisphaerae bacterium
TTGTCGAAGATCGACTTCGGAAACGGATTGGGCTTCTGAAAGACCATGCCGACGCGGCGACGAAGATCGACCACGTCGAATCGGGCGGGAAGGATGTCGGTGCCGTGCAGATTCAGCGTGCCGGAGGCATGCGCGGTCGGAATGGTGTCGTTCATCCGGTTGAACCACCGGAGCAGGGTCGACTTGCCGCAGCCTGACGGGCCGATGAATGCGGTCACCTGCCGACTCGGCACGGTGAGTTCGATGTCGTGGAGCGCTTGGAAACTCCCGTACCAACTGCTGAAATCTTTCGCTTCGAGGCAGGTCACGGTGTTCTCCTCGATCGCCGGAGTCGGCGACGGGGCGGAGTTGATTTCATCGGGGGCGGTTGGCAAATCGATCATCGGCCTCCTCGCGTCGATCTCCGATGCGGTTCGATCCTTGATGGAGTCGGTGGTCATTGGAGAGGTCTCTGTAACTTCTGGCGAATCAGCACGGCGACCGCGTTGAAGAGGAGCAGGGTGGCAAGCAGGACGATGATTCCGGTGGCGGCGAGGTTTCGGAATTCCTCCTGCCAGCGGTTGGTCCAATTGTAGATCTGCATCGGCAGCACGGTGAAGTCGTCCATCACCGTGGATGGGACGTCGGTGATGAACAGGGCCACTCCGAGCACCAGGATGGGGGCGGCTTCGCCGATGGCCCGACTCATCGCGAGAATGGCCCCGGTCATGATCATCGGGATCGCGGCTGGCAGGGTCACCTTGGAAGTGGTCTGCCAACGGGTGGCGCCCATGGCGAGCGAACCCGTCCGTAGAGACATCGGGACCGACCGAAGTGCCTCCTGAGAACTGATGATCACGATCGGCAGGACGACCAGCATCAGGGTCAGGCCGCCAGCAAGCACGGATTGTCCGAAGGGGAACTGGAGGTAGTACCAGGGGCGGACCACTTCGAAATCTGCCGGTTCCTCGACGCTCCAGGCTTCCAGGGCACCAATGGCGGGGGTCGCCTCCTCGCCCTCGGGGATCACGGTCAGGCTGACCGGCATCCAGCGATTCGTGAAGATGAGATCGCCGTCCGCGGCTTGCTCCACTTCTTCGACGTACCCGACGTCGCCGGTCACGACTTCGGGAATCTCGTCCCGGGCGGAAACGGGGTAGCGGATCGCCTCGCCGTTGGTGTCGTAGTAGATGGCGTAGACGTCTCCGCCGATCTCGAAGGCCGGGGCCTGAGCCGATCCGAAGAGGCCGAACATCCTGACGAACAGGGTCAGGCCGAGAATGCCGTAGACGATGGAAGGCACGCCGGCGAGATTGGAGATGTTCAGCCGGATGAAGCTCGTGATGCGATTCTTGGAGGCGAACTCCTCGAGGTACACCGCGGTGGCGACACCGATCGGCAAGGCGACGATGGCGCAGATGCCGCCCACCCAGATCGACCCCAGGAGTGGTGCTCGAATACCGGCGAGGCTCGCATCCCGAGAGGTGTACTGCAGGATGAAGTCCCAGGAAAGTCCCGGGAGGCCTTGAATCAGAATGCTGGTGAGCAGGACCCCGAGGAGCAGCACGCCGATCGTGGTGACGAAGAGGCAGGCGGCCAGAAAGGTGCGGTCCAGAAGACGTCGGCGACTCTGGCGGCGGGGCGTCCCCAGTTCGACCAGGGTTCCAAGATCGGTTCGGTCGGCGGGGTTCACTCGTACTCCTCCCGGAAACGGGCGAGGATGCGATACCCGGTCAGGGTCAGCCCGAGGGTCAGCAGGAAGAGCACGCCGGCCACTGCGAAACTCGACTTGTATTCCACGCCGGTTGCGGGTGCATCACCGAGAAAACTCAGGACCATGTAGCCGGTCATCGTCTGCACCGAGTCCCAGGGGAGGATGGTGAGTTGGGCCAGGCCGCCGGCGGCGAGGGCCACGATCATGGTCTCGCCGATGGCTCGGGTGATCGCCAGCAGATAGGAGGCCATGATGCCGCCCAGGGCTCCGGGGACCACCACGCGGACGGAGGTGTCGAAACGAGTCGACCCCAGGGCGTAGGCGCTGTCTCTGAGCCCGCGCGGGACTGCTCGGAGGGCATCTTCGGAGAGGCTGGTCACGATGGGCAGGATCATGATGCCGACCGCGATTCCGGCCGCGGCGGCGCTGTAAGCCCCGAAGATCGACTCGCCGAGGAAGAACTTCGAGACTGATTGAAGGGACGGGGCGATGATGATCACGGCGAAGAAGCCGTAGACCACGGTCGGGATGCCGGCGAGCACTTCGAGTACGGGTTTCAGGATCGATCTGACCCGGGACGGTGCGTATTCACTCAGGTAGATCGCCGTGACGAGTCCGACCGGGAGCGCGAACACCGCCGCGACCAGAGTGACCAGCAGCGTGCCGGCGACCAGGGGCCAGATGCCGAAACTCTTCCACTCTCCGAGGAGCGGACTCCATTCCGTGGTC
>CAJWFU010000494.1:0-2399 GCA_913031315.1 uncultured Phycisphaerae bacterium
CCCGCCCTGATAGCACTGAAGGTCGAACTTCTCGTTGGGGCTGTGGACCCGATCCTCGTCGAGACCGAAACCGACCAGCAAGGCATCGATGCCCAACCGATCCTGAATCTCGCCGACCGCGGGAATGCTGCCGCCACTGCCGATGATCGCCGCGGGGGCGTCGTAGGCCCGAGCGAGTCCCCGGGTCGCGGCCGCCAGCCACGGGCTGTCCGCGGGCACGATGACCGCGGGGTTGGTTCCGTGTGACTCGAACGCGACGGAGAAACCGTCGGGAAGGTGGGATTCGATGAAGCTTCGAAGGGCCGCCTCGATCCCATCGGGATCCTGTCCCGGAACCAGTCGGCAGCTGATCTTCGCGGAACAGGTCGAGGGAATGATGGTCTTGGCGCCCGAGCCCGTGTATCCCCCGAAGATTCCATTCACGTCGAGGGTCGGTCGCGACCAGGTCCGCTCGAGGATCGTCCGTCCGGTCTCGCCCGCGGTGGCGGCGGAGATCTCGGCGCTCGCGAGAAAACCGGCTTCGTCGAACGGGAGTGAATTCCAGCGTTCGAGGATTTCGGCGGGAGGGTCGATCACGCCGTCGTAGAACCCGGGAATCGTGACCGAGCCCGCGTCGTCGTGCATGGCCGCGATGATGCGGGCGAGGACGTTGGCGGGATTGGCGATCGCCCCGCCGTACATGCCGGAGTGCAGGTCGTGTCCGGGTCCCTTGAGCGTGGCTTCGACGTAGACCATGCCGCGGAGCATGGTGGTGACCGCCGGGGTCTTCGCGTTCCACATGCCGGTGTCCGAGACCACGCAGACATCGGATTCCAGACGATCCTTGAAATCCTTGAGAAACCTGTCGAGGCTGGGAGAACCGGATTCCTCTTCGCCTTCGAGCATCACCTTGACGCCGACCGGCAGGCCTCCGGTGGTTTTTCGCCACGCGCGGAACGCTTCGACGAACGTCATCACCTGTCCCTTGTCGTCGACCGCGCCGCGGGCGACGATCCGGCCACCCTCCGGGGTGTCGATCACCGTGGGTTCGAACGGCGGGGAGTCCCAGAGTTCGAGTGGATCCGCCGGTTGGACGTCGTAGTGACCGTAGTACAGGATCGTCGGAGCGCCTTCCGGGGCGGGATAGGTCGCAAGCATGATCGGGTGACCCTCGGTCATCATGGTCTCGGCCTCGAAGCCGAGTTCGGAGAACACCTTGGTGAACCATTCCGCGGCTCGCAGCACGTCGCCATCGTGGGCGGGGTCGGTACTGATCGACGGAATGCGGAGGATCTCGTCCAGGCGGGCGACGGATCCGTCAAATTCCGCGTCTGCGGCGGCCAGGACGGCGTCGATGCGATCGGTGGTGGGAGTGGTCATCTCTGGAATCTACCCGAGGCGACCTCAGGCGCCTCGAACGAGACCGACGGTGGCCGCGATGGCGAGTCCGACCATGAAGAGAAACCAGATCCAGCGTTCCCCCCGCCGCGAGTCCAGCCAGGCGAGCCACATGGCTTCAAGCCCCGGGTCCGGCTTTCTGGACGGATGATCGGCAGTTCGGGCGAGTGGTGTGTTGCAGATCAGACAGCGGGCGGGAAGTCGGATGATTCCATCGTCGTCGCCGACGAGTGAGGGTGTGAAGCCGCAGGCTGGACACCGGGTGGATTCGGTGGCTCGTGATGGTCGAGGTCGGTCCGACATTGAATCTAGACTATGCCTTTGTTCTCCAACGGCAAGGCCATTTTCTCCAGGGATCCGTTCACGTGCCAATTCGTCCTGATTTTTCGCGTCTTGAAACCTGGGTCGGGCTCCTTCGTCAGGTCGCGGGGCCGGGTGAGGATCAAGGGAGCCCGGCTGCCGCAGGCACGAATCCGCCCTCGATCCGCCCGTTCGGGCCGGATGACCCCGCGATCGGTGCCTGGGAGCTTGCGATTTCCGGGGACTGCAAGGCCGCTTCGCTCGGGCTGCTCGAATTGGCCGGTGGGGGGCCCGATGACTCTCCGGGGCCGAGGCCTTTTCTGGCCGAGCGTGATGATCTGGCGATCGAAGTCTGGACCGAATGCGAGTTGTCGGTATTGCATGCGGTCTGGAAGGTCTTGTTGAAGGCCCGTTTCGAGGATGTGGGCGAGCTGCCCGCCGTTTCCCGCCTTGAAACCCGAGTCCGGGAGGCCGTGGCCTGGCATCTGGATCGAACCCAGCCCGACAATGCCACCACGCACCCATGGGCGATCCACGCCTTTCTCGAGCTTGGAAAGCCGGCGGCGGAAGCCATCGACTACGCCGGCTCGATTCTGCATGCAGTGGAAGCCGCCGGGTATGCCCGCGGAATGGTGGACCCGCTGTCCCGTTGGATCATGCTCGATGCCGCGGCCTCGCTCGAGCGCGGAGCCACTGACGCCTCGCATCTGGGCGATGCCTCG
>CAJWFU010000495.1:0-2394 GCA_913031315.1 uncultured Phycisphaerae bacterium
GTTCATCAAGTGTCGATCGAACATGCCGATACTGTCGCGTTCTACGAGGAGAACCGGGACATGGTCCTCGCCTCGAGAGGCTGGGCACCGGATTCGCCCGCGGCATTGATCTACGAACGACGGTTGCGTCAACCGGAGGCCACCGGTTGGATCGGATTCTCAAACGTCCTCAGTGGGCTGCTCGCCGCCGGAGGGGTGCTGGCGATCGGACTGCTCGTGGAGGCTCGGCGATCCGGGGTGGATGATCGCCGCGGTGCGGGCGGACCGGCGGTGCTCGGCTTCGTCGGAACCGCCTGTCTGTTGCTGGTCGGACTCAACGGATCGAAGGGAGCGATCGCCGCGAGCGGAGTCGGGGTCTTCGGTCTGCTTCTGGTCCTCGGTCCACTGCGAGACGCGTTTCTTCGTCGATCGGGATGGTGGCTGGTGGCGGTCGCGTTTCTCGGTTTTTCGGCGATTCTGATTCGTGGTGTCCTGCCGGAGGAATTCGGAGGGGATCGCTCGCTGCTCTTTCGATGGCACTACCTGCAAGGCGCGGTCTCGATGTTCCTCGCTCATCCCTGGATCGGAGTCGGCCCCGACGGGTTTCAGGACGCCTATCTCGCCGCCCGCCCGCTGCGGAGTCCCGAGGCGGTCGCGAGCGCTCACTCGGTCTTCACGGACTGGATCGCGGCCTTCGGAGTCACCGGCGTGGCCTGGATCCTCGTCGCCGGTCGCATCGTGCTGCGAGGGGGCGGGGATTCCTCGGAAGCGTCGGCGGAGGTCGGAGAAGAGTCGGGGTCGCGACTGCTCGTCACCGGGGGGTTGATGCTCTTCACGGTTCTGTGCCTCCAGCTCTGGATCGAGGGACCACTTGGAAGCGAGGCCATCGCGGTCCGGATCGCGTCGATCACCGCGGCTGCTTTGGCCGGACTCGCGGTCTGGTCGGTTTCTTCGGCGGTGCCCGATTCGATCGTGCGGGGCATCGCGGTGGCCGCGGCCGGCGTGGTGGTCGCGCAATCCCAGATCGAGATGCTCGCGTGGCAACCCGGATCCGTGGTGGCATGCTGGGGATTCCTCGCCTGTGCGGGGGGGGTGTCGACTCGAGGATCTTCGAAGCGGACGGGGTTCGAGGGGCCGGCTCTCGTGGTGATCTTCATGGTCATCGCGGGCCTCGTCGGCCTCGCATCGTTGCGGGACGAAATCGGCACGGCGCAGGCGCGGCGGTCGATCGCGGGTCTTCATCGCACACCGGGGCTGGACCTGCCGGCACCGTCCGCACGAAATCGAAGGGATGCCGCCGATTCCCTGGCCGTGGATCTGATCCGGCGTGGCGCCTGGACCGACTCTCGGCGGGTGCGAGGGGCGATCAGCCTCTACATGTCGACCGGGGTGGAGTCGGACCGGCATGACGCCGCGGAGATCACGGCGGCCTGGTGCGTCGCTCGTCCGGGGGTCGCCTCTGCATCGGCGCACGCCTCGGTGCTGGAGGCGATCGCAATCGCTTCCGGGAGGCCCGAAGACGGTCGGCGTGCGGAAGCCGCGATTCGAACCGCGATCGAAGGGGATCCGTTCGACGCCGGCTGGCGGCTTCGGCTCGCGGAACGGCTCGTCCCCCTCGGCCGATGTGATGAAGCGCTCGCGGCGATCGATGATGCGATGGACCTGGACGCGACCCAGGAGCTCGACCCGTTGGCTCGGTTCGGTCAGGATCAACTTCGCCGAGTCGAGGTGGTTCGGTCGGCCTGCGGATCCTCCCCCGAGTGATCGAGGCGGGGGCGGGATGGCGTTCTGAATCAGACCGGCAACAGGATCTCGCCGACGGTCCGGCTGAAGGTCACCCCGCGGCTCGGGGGAAATCGTTCAGCGCCTTCATCCCGCAGTTCTTCCGCATGATGGGCGACGTATCGCTCGAAGATCGATCGGTCGGGGAATCGGTACCGCACCGTGATGGTGTGCTGTTCCTCCTCCGGTTCGGTCCATCGCACGACTTCCGCCCGGTCGGCGCCCCCGTCCATCACGGCTTGCATGTGTCCGTGGCGGAGCCAATGGAGAAACTCATCGGCGACGATGATCTCCTCGAAGCGGGCGGTGACGGTGTAGGCGAGATTCATCCGGGCAGTCTCTGACCGGCCCGGGCGGCTTGCTCGACTTCCGACAGTCCGTCCACCGCGGAGGGCCGGTTCCGGCTTCATTTCCCGGGTGTGGCGGAGGAATTGGTTCTTCCGAAGGTCCCGTCCGCCTCGGTGATCGCGTCCAGGACCTGGCTGGGCGTGTAGGCGTCACTCTTCCAGACCTCGCTCGCGTCCTTGCCGTAGACCACCAGGAGGGGGATGGTCAGTCGACCGGCTTCCGCGAGCCTCGCTTTGCCGTCTGGATTGTCACCGGTGAGATCGATCTTCATCGGGACGACTTCGT
>CAJWFU010000496.1:0-2380 GCA_913031315.1 uncultured Phycisphaerae bacterium
GCAATGGCCAGGGGTGGAATCTCGAACTGGACCAGCGACGGCGGGGCGATCCGCAGGGCCTGTTCCAGCGCATCTCGCAGCAACGGATGATCACGACCGACGGAAAGGCATGCGTAGCCACCGATCGCATCGAGGTACCGATCGCCACGTTCATCGACGAGGTGGGCCCCGTCTCCGGCGACGAATCGCCGCTCGAAGCCGGTGATTCGAAGCAGATCTCGAAATCGCGGATTCAGTTGCGCAGCATCCGCCGGCGAGACCGCACCGCCGTACGCATCGAGAAACGACTGCAGATCGAAACCGGTCGGTTCGCTCATTCGCTGCGACGTACCTCTCGGAGCACCCCGGCGTGATCGGTGTCGTCATTGAAGAAGAGGAAGGCCGAGATCTCCCGATCATCGGTGAAGGCGACCGGTCCGACCCCCGACGCGACGAACATCAGGCGGGTGCCGTCCACCGATGCCGGGCCCACGCTGCCGTTGAATGAAACGGAGATCAGTCTCGCGTTGTACTCGCCCGCCGGGACCTTGATCCGAAAGCCGCCAAGATCCTCCCAGGTGCACCGAGCATTGCCGGAGTACTCGACGTCGGCCGGGGAACCAAGATCACTCACCACGATCTTGATCGAATTGGTCGCCTTCATCGTCCCCGGTTCTCGAATCACCGGTTCCGCCGGATCGAGACGGACCAACAATCCATTGGGATGGTTGATCGTGATGGCCGACTCGATGGCGCCGTTGGACGTCTCCCGGAGAAATCGGGTCGATCCGTTCGATTGCACGATGGTCCAGCCCCGGACCTTGGACCCCTTGGTCGTACCCGGCGTTCGTTTCGCGGGCTCGATCGTCCAGCGAGTCGTCTTGCCCGCGTCCTTCGGCCGATCGTATTCGTACTCCGCCCGCGCGAGGGGGAGCCAATCCTCCGGCTTCACCAGAGGGGCGACGGTGTCGTCGCGATTCAGAACCACGCCCGGCAGATGGGCGAGCAACTGAGTCCGGACGTCCGCAGGCAGTTTCTCCAGCGGATCGTCGCCGGTTCCGGCCACGGCCGCAGAAGTGATTCCACCAAGCAGGATCGATACGAAGAACGCAAGCCCAGTCGCACGCGAAGAGTGATTCATGCGAACATGGTACCGAGAAGCCCTATGAATCCCGTGACCCGCCAACCATCTTCAACCCTCGAACCGTCCACCGACACGACATCGACGGTGATCCTCGTTCCCGTCTACGAGAACGCTGGAACCCTCGAAACGGTGGTCCGTTCCTGTGCCCGGACCGGACTTCCAGTGATCATCATCGATGATGGCGGTCAAGACGGTTCCGCGGAGATCGCCCTGCGGCTGGTGGAGGAAGGAGTGGCCGAAGCAGTGGTCGAATGCCCACGAAACCTCGGCAAGGCCGGGGCGCTCCGTCTGGGTTTCGACGCGTCGATCGAACGAGGATTCCAGACGGCGATCACCGTCGATGCCGACGGGCAGCATGATCCGGCTTCGATCCTGCCCCTGATCGAAATGATCGAGCACCATCCGACCATGCTGGTGGTGGGATGTCGCTGGCCACTGCACCCCGATCAACCTCGTCGGAATCTGCTGGGGCGAACGGTCTCGAACGTCGCGATCCGCGCCCACGCCGGGGTGGCGGTCGGCGATGCGCCATGTGGCTTCCGCGCCTGGCCGCTGAAGACGACGATCGGGATCCGAGGCCGCAGCGGTCGCTACGCCTGGGAACAGGAAATGATCACTCGGCTCGCCTGGTACGGTGCTCCGATCGGATCGATCGACATTCCGGCGATCTACCATCCGCGCGAGACCCGGATCAGCCATTATCGCTTCGGACGCGACTGGCCCGAAGGAATCGCGATCTATCTCCACCTCCTGCTGGTGGCCTTGATTCCAGGCCGGTTCTCGGCTGGCCGTCCGACCATCAGGCGTTTCTCCAGGCTGCTCTCGCCGGGGCCGCTCCGAGGCCGCCGCCCTGAGACGGCGACCAATCGATGGTTCGCCCTTGCCGCAATGACCGGGGGTCTTGCCGCCGGGCTCCTGCTCCCCGCCTCACCCTGGACGTTCGGAATTCTGATCTGGATCGGTTGGCGATGGCACCTCGGACTGGCGGCGATCATGCTCGCCGTTCTGCCCTCGGCGCTGACGATTCCGAGTCTCGCCGGCGCTCCGTCCTGGATGATCACGGTCGGCGCGGCATGGTTGATCGGCGGTCTGCTTCGAAAGCCGGAAGCGGTGGTGGACCCGGTCGCCCGCTGAGGTCACATCGACTCGATGAGACGACCACGAAGGAGTTTGCCGGTCAGGGTTCTCGGCAGGGCATCCGTCAAGTCGAACACGCGTGGTCGCTGGTGAAGCGAAAGCCGGGTCCGAGACGCGGCC
>CAJWFU010000497.1:0-2377 GCA_913031315.1 uncultured Phycisphaerae bacterium
GGCCGCGCTCACCCAGCCCTTCGTGATCCCGCTCATGTCCACGCACCTGCTCGCTCGAAGTGAAGTCGAACTCGCGCCGGCCCGCGAAGTGGCCGCGGTCTTCGGCATGGCGGACGCGAGCCATGGCCACACGATGCAGGGCGCCCTGGGGCCGGATGTCGACCCCGGTTCCGACGATCCCGGTCACGCCCTGATGCCCGAGGGGGTCGTGGCCGGCGATGATCTCGTCGTCGCGCCTTCGCTCTCGCTCTTCGACGCGCCCGCCCATCGGTCGTTGCTCCGGCATTGGGCGTCGTTCGTCGGGGGCGGCCGGATCATCGTCCCCGAGTCGACGATCGCCGGCGGACTCGGCGGTGGCGGACTGGACTCCGTGCTCGGTCCCCCGATCGAGGTCGAAACGGTGGCGGGTCGATGCTGGCGTGCGTTTCGAGGCGTCGACTGGCAGGCTGGTGGAACCCCGATCGACTGGTGGCATGCGCGCGGCGGCGCGGTCGTCGAAGCCAATGCGAGGATCAAGGACTCGGACCTTCGTCGGAACCGACTCGATCTCGCCCACCCCGGGATCTTCCTCGATGCCGGAGATGACGCGGTGCGCACCGCGACCACCTCGACGGCGAACGAACTCGGGGCGGCGTGGGGCTATCACGTGTGGGCGTCGCTCGCGAAGATCGCGGTGCTGCGTTGGCTGTTGCGGGATTTCGAGATGGGCGATTCGATGGATCACGTCGATCTCGGTCCAGGTCCGGGGCTGGTCGGCGCATCGTTGGTGCTCGATCCTTCGATTCCCATCCACCGAAGCACCGGGTTGGAGCTTCGTGCGATCGGGCCCTGGTCCGGGTGCCGACTGGCGGGGCCGGCGGAGGAATCGCTTCGCGACCGCTGGCGTTTCCGGCTTGGATCGGCCTCCAACTGGACCAGCGACGAATCGTTGGGGGTCTTCACCGCGATTGGATCGCTCCTCTACCTGCCCAGGTCGGAATCGGAATCGCTGCTGGAGCGGGTCTGGGACCGTCTTGTTCCAGGAGGGCTCCTCGTGATTCACGAGAACATGAAGCATCCTCGGTTCGTCGCGGATCACAAGGTCATGTTCGACCGCGTCGAGCTTGACCGTCTCCTCGGGCGATTCGGTTCGATCAGCCACGTGTCGGCGACGGCATGTCGACGATTACGACCGGATCAGGTCGGTGACAAGACGGTGTTCCGCGTGGTGCGGAAACGAGGGTGACCTTGAAGTCTCCTGCCGGACGCGTCATCTTCCTGACGAGAACCAGTCGCATGCGGTCGGCGGCCCGCCTCCTGTCCGAGGTTCTTCTTCGCCCCGGAATCGAACACTTCGGGCCGGATGATCTCCGATCGATCCGATCTCCGGACGTGGTTCTCGATCTGGATCCGCCACCTGGCGGAACCGCGTTTTCCACCGACCCGCGTCTCGTCGTCGCGGTTCGATCCGGCAAGGCGTTCGGCCGCTCGGTGGAGTGCGGTATGAGCGGTGGCGAGGTGGTCCGGCTGCCGTCGGCGCGGGTCGACGTGGAAATCGACAACGGTTTCCAGTGCCGGCCTTCGATCCGGAACCGCGCCACCGCCATGCTCACGATGGCGGTAAGGCGACGCTTGAGGTCTGCAGAAAGAGATCACAAGGCGGACGAGACCGACCTGGTCGTCGGGCTGGAGGTCCTGGCTCGGGCGGGTGGTTCGACTGTTCGTGAAGAGGTTGCATCGGTTTTCGAGAGGCGTGGAGTGGGAACGATCGGGGACGACTGGCTCGAGTGGTATCGAGACAACGCCCGTCTCGAAGGCGGCGGTGATCCTCGTCTCGACGAAGTCGCCGATTTCATCGAACGGCCAGCCGCGAATCGATTTTCGAGATTTCGGAGCCTGTTTCTCGCCGACCCCGTGCTTCTTCCGCTCGGTGCCATCAGGACGCCATCACGAGCGCACGGCTCGTGGATGGAATTTCTTGAGTCGCTCGTACCCCACCTCGATCGGTCGAAGCGGATCTGTGCCGTGATCGGCGCGGCCATGGTGCTGGGTGCCGATCGTCTCGTCGATCGGCTGTTGCTCGCAACCAGCACGCCCGACTGGTCGTTCCAATCGTCTTCGCTGCTGCGTCTGGTGCCCGGCCGCGAGAACATCGATCGTTCCCTGCTGTCCGCGCTTGTTCATGTCTCGCTGGCCGCGAAGTCCGGTGTGGAGGTCGATTCCCTGCTGCCGCGGCGACTTGAAACACCGCTGGAATGGCGAGGTTTCGGGTCGAAGGCGATCGACGAAGGGGTCGAGCCCTCGACGATGCGTTTCTACGATCCTGGCCGGGGAAGGCTTGCGAGCGATCTCATCGAGAACTGGCTCCTGCTGATGGAGCAGCGGACACCCGCCTCCG
>CAJWFU010000498.1:0-2374 GCA_913031315.1 uncultured Phycisphaerae bacterium
TGCGAATGCCAAAGGCGATGCTGACCACGTCGAAACTCGCATCCTCGTAGGCCAGATGCATCGCGTCCGCATGCTCGTAGGTCGGTCGGCGATCGGCAGGCAGCCGCAACGCCTTCCGCCGCGCGTGATCAAGCATCTCCGGCGTGAAGTCCCCGCCCACCACCCGAGAGGCGCCGGCCGCGGCGAACGCTTCGGTGAGATCGCCGGTGCCGCACGCGACATCCAGAACGAGATCTTCCGGTCCGACCTCGGCCAGTCTGACCGCCTGTCGCCTCCAAGCCTGGTCTCGGCCGAAGGAGTGGAGACGATTATTGAGGTCGTAACTCGCGGAAATCGAAGCAAACATCGCCCGAACCTTCCCCGCCTTCTCGGACGAGCGATGCGGGTTCTGATCGAGTTCCTGACGGCTCCAGGCCTCCTTGGGGGGCGTGGATGGATCGGTCGGGGCAGGTGTCATGGGGCAAGTATAGGACCCGGAACGGACCTTCAAGTTGATCTTCCGACTCGATGTCGCCCGCCGGCTGGGGTACCATGTGTGGAACGCCCTCCGGAAGCCGCTTCGCCGTGGTTCGAGGGGGCGGCCCGTGCGAGTCCTGCCCGATGATCATCGACGCCCAGACCCGAATCTGGCCCTCCGTGGACCACCTCGGACGAGAGTCCGCCGACATCGCCCGACGGCGACAAGAGGCACGCTGGATTCAGGATTCGGCCGAGCCCAACCAGCTCGAAGCCGATCTCGATCCCATCGATGCCGCGCTGGTCTTTGGATACCGATCCGAACGTCAGGACGCCTGCATCGCCAACGAATGGGTCGCCGACGTCGTCGGGCGGAGCCGCGGCCGATTGATCGGCGTCGCGGGCATCGATCCGATGTCGACGGATGCGATCGAGGAACTCGACCGCGCGGTGGACATGGGATTCGTCGGGATCACCGTCTGCCCTTCGGATCAGGGTTTCCACCCCACCAACTCATCCGCGATGCGGATCTGGGAACGGTGCCAACACCTCGGCCTTCCGATCTTCGTGAGCCGGCCGGGCCCCCCCTGCCCGGGTTCGATTCTTGATTTCGACCGCCCCCTCAACTGGGACGAAGTGGCGAGATCGATTCCCGAACTGGCGATCGTACTGGGCGGCATCGGGACACCGTGGGTGGAAGAGACCCTGCTCCTGCTCCAGAAGCATCCAAGGATCTTCGCGGACACCGCCGGCCTGGTCGAACGACCGTGGCAGCTCTTTCAGGCCCTGCTCGGAGCCTCATCCAAGGGCGTCACCGACAAGCTCCTGTTCGCCAGCGGCTGGCCCACCGAGACCCCGGCCAAGGCGATCGAGACGATCTACTCCGTGAATGGATTCAGCCACGGAACCCAGTTGCCGGCGATTCCTCGACCCGAACTGTCCTCGATCGTCGAGCGAGATCTCCCGACCGTGCTGGGCATGCCCATCGCACCGGGACGGCAGACCGCCCAATCACCGCTCGACACCGATCCGGCGACCAAGATCGCCGAGCGGGGCTCCAACCTCGATGAAGCGTGATCCGATGACCCGCAAGGGTCTGGTTCGATCGATCCTGTTCGGCATGACCATGGTCGTGTCGATGGTCGGCTGCGCCCCCGATCGACCCGAAGGCAACCTGGCCCTCACCTCGGTGACCGCACGACCCGTTCGACTGGACGCTCGGTTCGAACACGGTGGTTACGCCTCGGAACCCTCGGGGGTTTCGCTCGTGCTCTCGACCGTCCCGCTGAAGCAACTTCAGGATGGCGACTTCACGGAAGCCCAGGTGGTCGATGTCCGGTACATGTGGAAGCCAACCGCCGGCCGCACTCCCGTCAGTCGAGATTCCACCAACCTGGTGATCCGGCACATCGTGCTGGTCGGTGATCAGGTGGGCGTCTACGGCGGTGGTGGTTTCGGCTGGCCGACCGGCACCCCGGGCGAAACCGGATTCGGCCTTCGAATCACCGGCAGCAGCGTCGCCCTCGTCGATTCCTCGCCCGGCTTTCAGGATCTGCTGAGCCCCGCGACCATCCTCGGATCCATCGGAGCCCCGCTCGACGCCACCATCACGGTGGAGATGCGGGATGCGGTCAGCCAACTGGTCACCAACCGACTCGGACGACCTCGATGGATCGGCCCGGACTCCCCGGCCGACCACCTCGCCTCGGCCGTCCGCTGACCCGAACGCATCGACTCCCGCCGTCAGACCGGGGGCGAACGCAGGACATCACGGGCCAGCCCCGCGAGCATGGTCGCCGCGTCACTCGCCGGTGAAGGGAGCGTCCCCGGCGTCACCGTTCGAATCAAGTCGTGTTCCCAACCCGGCGGCGCGAGCGGCGAGGAGTCGAGCACCCCGCGGTACACGATCTCCCAGGTG
>CAJWFU010000499.1:0-2360 GCA_913031315.1 uncultured Phycisphaerae bacterium
AATCGGCCGCATGATGGAGGTGTCTAGAGAGCGTGTCCGTCAGGTCGAGAGCAAGGCCATCCGGAAACTCCAGCATCCGATTCGCCGCCAGCGACTCGCGAACTTCCTCAACGGCGACGAATGATTCGAAGCGTTGCGAACCATCAATGAACCGCAGACCGGGCCGATCGTTCCTCACGGAACGATCGGCTCTTTTCATGACCCTGAACGACCACGGTCGACGCGGGAGACGGTGATCGTCTCGAGGTATTCGTCGAGGCCCCACCGGCCGCCTTCCCGGCCGAAACCGGATTGGCCGACCCCACCGAACGGCACCGCCGCCACCGCCGGAATCCCATCGTTGATGCCGATGATTCCGGCCGCGAGGGTGCGGCCGAGTCGCTCCGAACGGGCGGGATCGTCAGTGACCGCGTAGGCGGCGAGCCCGTAGGGCGAATCGTTCGCCAGTCGAATGGCCTCGCCTTCGTCCTCGAAGGATCGGACGGGGCAGACCGGCCCGAAGGTCTCTTCCGTCCAGCATCGCATGGTCGGGTCGATGGAGCTCAGGACCGTGGGCTCGGGAAACCGGTCGGTACAGCCGTCGATCGCACGCCGACCGCCACCACAGACCAGCGTGGCCCCCCGACTCAATGCATCCTGAACCTGAGCGTCCACCTTCGCGAGGCCCGCATCGTCGATCAACGGCCCGAGATCGACTCCATCGCGGTCCCCCGGGCCGGAGGTGAGATCGGTGGCGGCGCGGGCGAGTCTCTCCACGAACGCATCATGCCGGGATCGATGAACCAGAAAGCGATTCGGACAGACGCAGGTCTGGCCGCTGTTCCGGAACTTGGCGGTCATCGCCATGGAGACCGCGGCGTCGAGATCCGCATCTTCGAACACCAGGAAGGGCGCATGGCCTCCGAGTTCGAGGGAGAGTCGAACCATTCGTTCGGCGGCCCCGCGCATGAGAATTCGCCCGACGTCGGTGGAGCCGGTGAAGGAAAGTTTTCGAACCCGGCCATCTTCCAGGATGGTTCGCCCGATGGGTTCAGGGGATCCGGTGATCAGATTGAGCACCCCGGGTGGGATGCCTGCTTCCATCGCCAGCGTCACGAAGGCGATGGCCGCCAACGGCGTCTGCTCCGCCGGTTTGATGACCTGCGTGCATCCCACGGCCAACGCGGAGGCGCTCTTCTTGGCCAGCATCGCGAGTGGAAAATTCCAAGGGGTGATCGCCGCCGTCACTCCCACCGGGCGGCGGTGGACGGACACGGATTTACCCGGCACTTCCAGATTCTCCGGGGCGACCGACCGCGCCGCCTCGGCCGCCACCGGCAGAAAGGAGGCGGCATAGTCCACCTCGGCCTCCGACTCGGCGAGTGGTTTCCCCTGCTCCAGAGTGATGAGACGGGCCAGCCCGTCGCGTTCCTCCTTCAAGCGTTCGGCGAGTCGATGAAGCATGGCGGCTCGGACCTCGGCGGTGGTTCTTCCCCAGCCTTCCTGGGCTTCCGCCGCAGCATCGATCGCCTCGCGGGTCTCCCCGGGACCGAGGTCGGGGACCACGGCCACGATTTCATCCGTCGCCGGATCGAGGACCTCGAGCCCTCGGCCGGCGGCCGCGTCGATCCAGCGGTTCCCAATCAGATTCCTGGTGTTCATGGATCTCCTCCAAAGTATGGATCGAAGGTTACAGGGACGGGAACCGGTACACTTCAAACAACCAGATCGGAGAGATTCCCATGGCCAAAGCCGTCGCAGACCCCGTTGAGATCCGTCGCTTCGCTCATGATCTCAAGCGCTTCAACACCGAGATACAGGGACAGATGCAATCCATGCAGGCCCGCATGGGAACACTGGCTCAATCATGGCGTGATCAGGAGCAGGCCAAGTTCGAGGAGGAGTTCGACGCGACCATGAAGACCCTTCAGCGATTCATGAAGGCGTCCGAAGTCCACATTCCATTCCTGCTTCGCAAAGCGCAGCGGATCGAGGAATATCTGCAGCAACGCTGAGACCCGGAATCAACCGCCTCCCATGAGCAGTGAACAAGCCGATGTCAGATCGATCGAAGGAATCGATCGTTTCCGCGCCACACTGGCGGGATTCGTCGATGCCGGACGCGCCGCGCTGCTGGAAGCCGAATCCGACCTTGATCGAATGGTCCTCTGGCTGGACAGCGAGCGGATGACCCACTGGAAGGCCCAGGTGCGGCGGCGGCAGGAGCTGGTGACCCGGGCGAAGAGCGAGGTCTACAGAAAGCAGACCCAGTCTTCAGCCAAGGGTGGCCGTGCGGGTGATGCGGACGAACGACGGAATCTCCGACGAGCCGAGGAGCGTCTGGAAGAGGCTCGACGCCGAATGGCGGCGACCAAGGCCTG
>CAJWFU010000500.1:0-2357 GCA_913031315.1 uncultured Phycisphaerae bacterium
CCCCCCGACCCTCAACGGTCAGGTCGTCGACAACGACGGCACCCTCGGCGTCCTCGTCGGTCGCTTCGCCTTTGAGTGCGGTGACTCCAACCTCGGTGGTCTGCAACTCAAGGTCACCTGGAACCAGGGCCTGGGGACCCCCGGCCAGCAAGCATGGTTCTGCTTCTGTGGTGGTGGTGGTGGTGGTGGCCAGGGATGTTCGCCGTTCGATCTGGATGGGAACTTCACGATCGACGGGGGAGACCTCGGCATCTGGTTGAACGCCGAGGTGGATACGTGTGGAGCCTTCGGCGGCGACTTCAATGAAGATGGTGAGTTGTCGGGGGCGGATCTCGGGTTGCTCCTGAATGCGTGGGGAGCCTGCGACCAGCCGCGGCATGCGAATCCGGGGGTCGAATCATTCCAAACCAGGCTGGTCCTGCCCACCGGGGAGGTCGTCGAGGCCACGGTCACCCGGTCCTCGATGGTCGAGACTCGCCTGATCACCACGCCCGCGGTCTCCGCCGATCTTGATCGCGATGGATCGGTCGGGGCTTCGGATCTCATGATCTGGCAGCGGGCCAAGGCCCGCCTCGACCGGCAACTCGGGGATCTTGATCGAGATGGGGAGATCACCGGCGGCGACCTCGGCATCCTGTTGAACCATTGGGGTGTGTGTCCGTGATCAGGCTTCGGGTCTGGCCACGGGGGCATCGGGAAGAGAAGGGACGACCGGCATCACGATCGGTCCGAACGAAACTCGCCGCGAACCCTTGCCATGGTGACGGTCACACGCCCGCATTCGCGATGGAACGAGGGTCGCTCGCCCGCTAGAGGTGATCCAGTCTGTTTGCGCATTCGCCTCGCTGGTCGTTCGGCCGCCAGTATCCGCCAAGGCCCGCCAGTATCCGCCGGGTTGACTCGGCGTTTGGCGGGCAGCCGGGTCGAAGTACGAAATGATGGTGATTGGGGCTTGTTCCGAGGGTTCGGATCCAAGAACATGGTCAACGGTATTGGAGGAGTCCGGAGGCGAGACGAAAGATACTGGTGTCGACCCCGACGAAGGACGTCGACCCATCCATCGAAATCAAAGTCCATCACGCTCAGGTTCAAGGTGATGTTCCACCGGTGAGGCTGGTGGTTCAGGGAGTGTAGAGAACGGTCGAATGGCGGCGTCATTCGGTCGAGCCAAATGATGAATCGGTGTCGCGGCCATCCGCCGACGAGACATGCCACGGGGCAGGCATCGAGCTTCGTGATTCGAACGACAATCATCGTCCCCTTCTTGCGTGCAGGGCGGATGTGTTTTCAAGGCACGCACACGGAAAGATCAAGAATGAAGATCATCTCTTCCCTTCCCGAAATCTCCGGGAAGCAACTGCTCTCAGGAATGCTCGCCGGCAGCACGATGCTGTTCGGGACCATGGCGCACGCTGATTTCGATGACGCGGTGGTGATTCGATACACGGTGCAGGCGACGGAGTTCGACGGTACGCCGGTGAGCGTCATGGTCGAAGATCTCTATCTGTTGACCGACGACGCGAAGGACGTGGATCTCAACGTCTACGACCTGATGCTCCCTCGCAGTGCCAGGGTTCCGTATTTCCAGAGTTCCACGGGTCCGAGCTGGATTCCAGGAAACCTCGGGGATCCATTCGATTCGAGCGCGTTGCAATTCGCGGACTCCTTCGTGACCGTCGGTGGTTTTCCCGGTGGAACCACGTCGCCGGCTCAGTCTCCTGGCGTTGGATCGGCCACCCGCCTCGATCCATTCTTCGGCGGCGATGAGGTGAGCTACCCCCAGGATCGTGCCGGTTGGTACAACAGCTCGCCGCCGAATCTGCAAGGACTGGCGACTCAGACCCCGGCCGGGCTCGGCGTCCTGATCGGACGCTTCGCACACGACGGAGAATTCAGTCTCGTCGGCGCCACCTTCTCCGCGACCTGGAACCAGGGCCTCGGAACCCCGGGAATGCAGGCCGGGTACACGGTTCGTGAGTTCGTCGACTGTAATGGCAACACGATTGAAGATTCGGCCGAGATCGCGGATCCGTCGATCGCCCCGAGCCCGACCGCCGTTCGCTGGGAAGTCGCGGACGGTGGCAACGGACATTGGTACGAACTGGTGACCACGCCTCGGACGGCCGAGGACGCGGAATTGGAAGCACTTTCTCGTGGTGGGTATCTCGCCACTTTCGCGGAGGAAGGTGAAAACCCCTTCGTCGCCGATCAGTTCGCGATCCAGGCCACATCGGCCACGGTCAGCACCGCGTCCTGCACGTAGGGCGAGCCGGCCGTGGCGATCTTCGCGCGCAGCGGGCCCACGCTCACGAAGGTGCCGGTGGAGAGCTTGAAGTCTTCGGCAATGCGGCCGTCAA
>CAJWFU010000501.1:0-2352 GCA_913031315.1 uncultured Phycisphaerae bacterium
CCAACGGGCGGCCTCCCGGAGTTCCTCGCCTTCCAGTCTTGGTAACCGCGCCGGCCGCACCTCGAGGTCATCGGATGATGGCGACACCACGGCTTCGCGGCCTGCGAAACCTCGGAGCGCTCTTCGCAGATCAGTCGGTTCAGGTCCCGATTCGCCATGAGGGACGAAGACGGCGCGACGAATCTCGTCGCTGCCGGGACGGCGTGGCTGAAGGAGCATCGTCCCTTCGCGGCCGATTTCGACCCCGATGGGTGGCGTGCCGCGTCCAGGACGGCGGATCTGTCGCATCATGATGATCCTCCGGGTCTCGGGTCCGCCCCTCACAAGGCCGGACTCGGGTTTGATCGGCAACGGACCGATCAACCTCCGTCAGATCAGTCATCGATCGATTCGACCGTGATCTTTCCCGTGAACCCGCTCAATCGGATCAGATAGGCGCCACTCTGCCCGCGCATCCGGACCTCACCCCCTCCGATGAGCGGTTGCCCGCCGATACCGAGGGGGCCGCCAAGCGAGTCGAAGGCGACCCAGTCCCGTCCTCCGAAGTCGACGCTTGCGATCTCCACGCCCGAGAACCTTTGATCCAGATCGAAATCCACGATGAATCGACCATTCGTCCCGGTCAGGGATGGATGGTCCAGGTATTCCGCGTCATCCGGGCTGAACGCCCCGTCGTAGATGGACTGATCCGAAGGCGCGAGAATCGCGTATCCATGGAGGCGACCGTTGGAATCCTGCAGAAACTGAACTCGCCGGATCTTCTGCATCGCGAGCGCATCGGTCTGAGCGAAGGTGAGGTCGGAGACCACCGAACGCACCGCGGCCTGCACCGAGAAGGTGTCGGCGTCGATCAAGCGTGGTACGAGCATCGCCCCCGCGATTCCAAGGATCGCGATCACGATGATGAGTTCGATCAGGGTGTAGGCCCGTCGCCGGAGATTTTGCATGACCGCCCTTCCCCGCCCGCTAGGGTCGGTCACTTCG
Organism: uncultured Phycisphaerae bacterium; assembly: GCA_913031315.1. Lineage (GTDB taxonomy): Bacteria > Planctomycetota > Phycisphaerae > Phycisphaerales > SM1A02. The sequence goes on from CAJWFU010000501.1 coordinate 985, forward strand.
AGCTGCTCGCCCGCCGAATGGCATCCGCGAGCCGGCCGTAGTCGATCGCCAGGTCGTCGACGTTGGAGATGTTGACTTCGAGGTCACCACTTCCAAGTCGTTTCTCGACCGAATCAAGTCGCTTGGAGATGCCCTCGAGACTCTTGATGATGCGGTCACGTTGCCGGGCGGCGGCGTTACCCACTCCACTGACCGCCTGGGGAGGCGGATCACCGGAACGGCTCGAGCGATACTGAGGTGCGGCATCCGCACTCGAAGAAAGCGGCGCGCCACCCGCGAAGATCGTCCAGAGGAGACCCCCGACGAGAACGGTGTTGACGGCCAGCAGGCCGCGAAGCGATCTGGATTCGGACATGTCGGGCTCCCGATTGTTCGTCTTCCTGAAAGGAACGACGATGCTTGCACGTGCAGCGGCTCACGGCGATCACCGAGGCCGAGTGTTTCATCGGCCTTCAGGCACCTCGACTCGGGCCGAACCGGCGAAAACGCCATCGGTTGCCGGCCGGTCGTCAGGATCGCACCGGACCTGCCGGAAGACCGGTGTGGTGTTCTCGGACTTCTTCGGCGTCAAAGCCGAGGACACGGCATCCAGGACACTCGTGTGCGAGGTCACCTTGACGTCGATCCCGTTGGCGAAGGCCCACCACGCCCCCGCCCCTTCGAAGGGATGGGGAAATTCAAACGGGTAGGACGACCGAGCCATCAGGATTCCCGGGATCGGTTTCATCCGCAACATCACCACGGTGTCCGTCCAATCGGGGGGGTCGAGAGGATCGAGATCCAGCACCAGCAGCGAACGCCACCTTGCGGGCTCGATCGCGCGAGCGATCACTCGAGTCTCCGGCGGCACGGGAAGGGTGAACCCGGCCGCGAATCCCGTCGGTATCAGTGATTTTTCGGTGGGTCGCGGCGAAGATTGAAACCCAAGTCCGGCGGCCGCGAGCACCACGAGCCCCGACGCGACCAGCCGACGAGTTCGACTGCGTGCGGGAAGCTCCTTCCATCGCAATTGATTCCACATGGCGTCACCAGGCTCGAATCACGTCGATGTCGTCGCTGTCTCCGTCACCATCGTTGTCTGCATCCGGAATTCCGGGCTCGATGGAGACGTCGTAATCCAGACCAAGCTCACCCGAAGCGGGGTCCCAGTCCCAGACGAATCCGGAGGACAGATAGACCGACTGCACGAGGTAACCGTCGTCGATCAAGGTCTGCATCATCACGGGCGCGGACGCACCGGATCCACCCGGTACGTTGCTGCCGTGCTGGATTCTCCAGGCCGAGACCTGACTTCGAATGGTGTTGAGCTGGGTTCGCATCGCGGCCGCCCGAGTCGTCGACTGGGCCGACGCGAACAGCGGGACGATG
>CAJWFU010000502.1:0-2337 GCA_913031315.1 uncultured Phycisphaerae bacterium
GGTCTGAATGTAGGTCAGCCCGCTGAAGTTCCGCTGAGTGGTCGAGATCACCCCCTGGGTGAGGGTTCGTTCGAGTCCGAGCGGGTTGCCGATCGCGAAGACCGGCTGACCGATGTCCAATTCCTCGAGGTCCTGAATCGGCGCGAAGTTGAAGGGCTCGTCATCCGGATGCTCGATGCGGATCAGTGCGAGGTCGAGATGGTTGTTGACCGCGATCAACTCGACGTCGTCGATGTCGGTTCGACGGAGCGTGCCGTCGCCCTGCGGGAACCAGACGGTCGCCCGCAACGCGGACTCGCGTTGCACGACATGCGCGTTGGTGATGGCATACCCGTCGGGTGAGATGATGACCCCCGAACCGAGGCCACTGGGGGTCGAGACCTTGATCACCGCAGGCCCGATGATTCGAGCGTGTTCCTTCGGGCTGAGTTCGACCGGATCGATCGCGACCGAGAAGAGTGTTCCTGAGTCCCTGGCGACCGCGGGGCCACCGCCCCCGGCCATGATCTCTTCGACCTGATCGAGATCGAATTTCACCACCGTCGGCCCGACGTCGATCCAGATCCCTCGATCGTCGCGTTTGACGATGTCTCCGCGGACCTCGCCGCCATCCTTGAGGCGAACGATGTCTCGAACCTCATCCTCATCCGCGACGGTCAGGATCAGGGATCCCGACACCGTGGTGGCGATGCAGGCGAACAGCAGGAATGACACGGCGGATCGAATCAACATGTTCAGGGCTCCTTGGCGACCGGCTACTATATCCGCCCGGGGAGGATCTCCCCAAGTTGATCTCCGAACCGCGGGAACTCCGGTGCCCGCCCGACCCCGTCCCCGTCAGGAACCACCGATGCCTTCCAAGCCCCCTCAGATCCGTCTTTCGCCGGCCGTTCACGGAGCGCTCACCCTTGCGGTGACCCTCGCCGGCCTCGCGGCCCCGAGTCTCGCCCAGGATGCCGAAACGGCCGCTCACTTCGGATTTGACCCGCTGGAAGCGGTTCCCGTGGGACCCGGTCTCGGCCCCGTGATCGCCCGCGACATCGATGGAGACGGCCTGGTCGACCTGGTGGTCGGAAACAACCACAAGAGTCGGATCGAAGTGCTCAAGCAACGGGCGGATGCGACCCCCGAGGACATCCGCCCGGCCCGACAGCCCAACGAACTCCCGGAACACTGGCGATTCGAGCGCATCGAGATCCCGGTCGGGGTGGAGATCGCGGACCTCGACGTCATCGATGTCGACGGCGACGATCGCCTCGACATCGTGCTGGCCGGACGCCCCGACACCCTGCAGGTCTTTCGCCAGTCGGCCCCTGCGACCTTCGAATCCCTGCGACGCAACCGAGTGAGAGGTCTCTCTCCGACCCGGGACGGCCTGGTGGTCGCCGACGTCAGCGGATCCGACGGTCCGCTGGAAGTGGTCTCCCTCGCCGAAGGACGGATCAGAATCTGGCCCCTCGAAACCGATGGCCGCCTTTCACCACCCCAGGAATTGACGGCGGGTGACGATCGCGTGATCGCGATTCTGGTCGAGGACTACGACGGCGACGGTCTTCTCGACATCGCGGGAATCGTGAACGACGACGAATCGCCGATGCGACTCTGGCTGGCCAGTCGCCAGGAAGGCCGCAAGACCTTCGGGCCCCAGCTTCGATTCGAAATGCCGCCGCTGGTCGAAGCCGCCTCCGTCCGCCTCCCCGGGGACGATGCCGCTCGCCTTGCGGTGATCGAACGTCCGACCCGAAGACTGGTGGTCCACCAGTTCAGATCCGACGGCGCCGCCAATGCCGAGCCGTCCTTCCAGGTCCATGGCTTCCCCGATCCGGGGCAGCGAAAGCGGGACGTCGCGGTGGTCGACCTCGACGGCGACGGCCTCCTCGACGTGCTCGCCACCGATCGCGAACGCAATGCCATCGCCACCTGGAGCCAGGTCGCGGGCCGCGGCCTTGGCGGCTCCCGATCTCATCCCAGTTTCGCCCAGCCGGATGCGGTTGAAGCCGGCGACGTCGATGGTGACGGCGTGGCGGAAGTCTTCGTTCTCAGTGCGGAGGAAGGCGTGATCGGACGAGCGGCCGCCACCACCGACGGCATCGGCTTCCCCGAACCCATCGGGCTTCCCAATGGTCACGAACCCACCGGCATGAAGCTCGTTCAAACCGCCGCCGGCCCGACCCTCGCGGTGATCGCGAAGAATGATCGGAACTTCGCTCTCGATCTGATACCCGTCTCCGCCGACGGAGGCGAAACCATCGTCGTCGATCTGGGCCGCGCCACCCGAGGTCCCGATTCGATTCTTGATCTCGACGCCGACCAGGACGGCGTCACCGATCTTCTCCT
>CAJWFU010000503.1:0-2333 GCA_913031315.1 uncultured Phycisphaerae bacterium
CCTTACCAGCAGCGTCTTGCCCAGCCCCGGAACGCCTTCGAGGAGCACGTGCCCGCCGGCGAAGAGGGCGACGAGCGTCTGTTCCACCACGGCTTCCTGACCAACCACGACCTTGCCCACTTCCAGGCGCAAGGTGCTGAACGCGTCTCGGAACCGCGTACATGCCGACGCAACCCCATCGACGTCCTCCACCGCGACCTGAAGCCCTCGGGCGAATTCACCCATCGGTCGGCCCTCCATCATCACCACTGGCTCTACGTTTCGCCCGGAGCAGCCGACTGGTCATGTCCTCGGCTCCATCCGCAGCGGCCTTTCGATCCTGATCCGCGGTGGTTTCCCGACTGGAGGCCCGACGAGCGGCGGACTCGGCCTGATCCCGGGGAACGGATCCCAGGTCATCGCCGACGGAGAACTCACCGCCGCCCTGTTCATCGATCTCCACCCGACGGGACGCGAGCGTGGGATCCCCCGCCTCGGTCGCACCGCCCTCCTTGGACGCTCGCCGCCGCGCGGTTCGCCACGCCTCGACCGTCCCGCCACCGGTTCCCGTTGGTTGAAGACGTCTGCGGCGGCGTTCCAGTGAAAGTCGTCGGACCGCCACGTCGAGAACGAAGAGTGAAGCCGCCACGACGATCACGATGTCCCAGATCCGGGTCGGGGAAACGGGCATGGTCAAGCCGCTTCGATCGAAGGGGTCGACGACCTCCAGATCGATGTCCGACTTGAAGATCCGGCCGCCGGTCCGCTCTGCGATCATCTCCAGCAGCACTCGGTTGTCGCGGGTGGTCGCGAACTCCCGACGATACGGAACCGCGACCGCGGCCTGCACGCTGGCGGCAGCCTGGCCGTCCTCTCCCGGGAACACCGCGTTGACCAGATAGGCCCCTTGTTGCTCCACGGCGAAATCGGTGCGGTATCGACCGGGGCCGATCTGCTGCAACGGGGCCGGTTCTCCGGTGCCATCGGGCGAAAGGACCCGGGCCTCGCCCGGAAGGAAATCCGCGAAGCCGCCATCCGCGGACAGAACTTCGACTTCGACCACCGCCAACCCTTGTTCGTCGATGGAAGTACGAATCGAGAGGTTCGAAGGAGTGGCCGGACGCATCGACCAGCGAATCACTTGTTCCCAGAACGGTTGGAAGCCGGCCCAGGCGACCCACGGGCCGGCCCAGCGGGCTCCCACGTCACTGGTGAAGGCGACGGCCTTGCCGAGTCCGTGATTCCAGGAGGCAAGCAGCGGATCCTCACCATCTTCGACCGGAATCTTGATCGGGATCTTGACCAGTCCCTCCTTCGGAACGGTCAGCACGAACCCGGCAACCCCGGGAACGCTCGAAATCCCCCGAGTGGGGCCGTCGAGTGACGGGGCCACCTGCGCCTGATAGTCCCCTTCCTGAATCAGGGAACGCGAGACCAGCGTGGCTTCCTTGATGAAGATCTTCGGAAGCGCCTTGGGATTGGTGACGTTGTAGAACGTCCCTCCCGTGTACTCCGCGACCCCCTGCATGTTCATGCGATCGGAGGACGTTCCGTGCCCACCGACCATGATGGTGGTGATGGTGATGCCCTGGGCCACGAACTTGTCCAGAAGCGTTTTGGGAGGCGGTGCCGGATCCCCATCGGAAATCACAATGACGTGTCGCTGCCCCGCGCCCACGTTGGAAAGCCCTTGTTCGGCCAGTTGCATCGAAGCCGTGAAGTCGGGCATGTCGCCGATCACCATCGACTTCGCCGCGGCGATCGCGGCCTGCTTGTCCCCGGCCAGCTGCATGGGGAAGTTCCAACTGCACCCGTTGACCTGCTGTCCCATCGCCCCGAAATTGAAGGTGATGATCCCGACGTAATCGAGGCTGGACAATGCTTCGATCGCCGCGATCGCGGTCTTCTGACCCCAGTAGTTCCCCTGAGGCATTTCACAGGAATGCATGATCAAGGCCAGTGCGCCGCGGGTCAGTTGTCGCTCCTGCGGCGGATCAAGCCGCAATGGCAGAGCCTTGGCGGTCTCGGAATCGATCCAGCCTCCGGCTCCGAACGACTGATCACCCCCCAGCATGACGAGTCCGCCGCCGAGATCGTGGACGTAGGATCGAATCGCCCGGTCGGCTTCGGCATCGATCGTCCAGCGAGCGATGTTGGACAGCACCACCGTGTCGTAGCCGTTGAGCAGTGCCATGCCCGATGCAAGAACCGAAGATGGCTCGACCACGACTTCGAGTCCACCCGTACGGATCGCCGAGACGAAGGCCTCGACCTCGGACGCCGAGTCAGTCACCACGAGCACCCGTCCATCGCTGGAGACGAAGGTCACCGCATCGAAAAGATTGTTCTCGATC
>CAJWFU010000504.1:0-2327 GCA_913031315.1 uncultured Phycisphaerae bacterium
CGGCGAATGGGCGGCGGGGGAAGTGTCCGGGATGTTCGTTTCGATGACACCCATGCCTACTGGCTCTCACCCGACGGCTGGCGTCGGGTGGATCTCGCAGACGGTTCGATCGAGGATGCGGACGCCGAAGCCTTGCCCGGGCGAACGCGGCGAGCCGGCGGCCGAGGCGGCCGTGGCGGTGCGAGGCCGGCTCGTGGACGACAGCTGACCGAGTCACCGTCGCCGGACGGAACCTGGACCGCCTTGCATCAGGACCACAATGTCTGGCTGCAGATGGAAGGGGGCGAACGACTTCCGGTGACCACGGACGGAGATGAAGGGTTCCGCTACGGAACCGCGTCCTGGGTCTACGGCGAGGAACTCGATCAGTCCGATGCGATGTGGTGGTCGCCGGACGGGACTCGGCTGGCCTTCTACGCCTTCGATGTCTCGCCCACCCGCGACTACCACCTGGTCGACGGTCTGACCGGCCTTCGCAGCTCCATCAAGAGGGAGCGATATCCCAAGGCCGGCGATGCGAATCCGATCGCCGGACTTCGGATCTTCGACATCGCCTCTTCGGAGATCACCACCGTGGACGTCGGCGCGGAAACCGATCAGTACGTCTACGCGGTCCGGTGGACGCCGGACGGCAGTGAATTGCTCTTCAACCGAACGAATCGCCACCAGGACCACCTCGAGGTGATGGCGGCGGATCCGAAGACCGGGGAATGTCGGGTCGTGGTCGAAGAACGTCAGGACACCTGGCAGCGGAACCGTCCGGAACTTCGATTTCTTGAAGATGGCCGTCGATTCATCTGGGAGACGGAAAGAACCGGTTGGAAACAGTTCGAACTCCGTGATCTCGACGGGACGCTCGTGAACCCTCTGACCGGACGATCGGCGCTCACCCGGGACTTTCCGGCGGAGTCGATCGTGAAACTGGATGAGGAAGCCGGGGTGCTCTGGTTCACGATGAGGAACAGCGAGACGCCGATCAACGACCAGTTGCATCGCGTGAACCTCGACGGGACCGACGAGCGTCGTTTCACCAGTCGTGATCTCAACCACCGCGGCTTCCAGATCTCGCCCGACGGCCGAGTGGTGGCGGCTTCGAGGCAGGCCGTCGACCACGCACCGGAAACCGTTCTCTACGACGAGGATGGCCGGGAGCTGGCGGTGCTCGCCCGAGGCGACGACTCCGGACTCGCGGAGGCCGGGCTTCATGGCGGTGAACTCGTCCGCTTCATGGCGGCCGACGGAACCACGCCGCTGCATGCGATCCTGCATCTGCCCGCGGGGGCGGATCGTGATTCGATCGCCCGATACCCATTGGTGGTCGACGTCTACGGCGGCCCGGAATCCCGGGGACCATCGAACCTCTGGAGTCCCGCGAATTCGCTCTGCGAATTGGGCTTCGCAGTCGCGAAAATCGAGAATCGAGGCACCCTCGGGCGGGGCAAGGCGTTCGAGAGCGCGACGTATCTCCGCCTGGGCGGTCCGGATCTCGATGATCAGGTCGCGGGCGTCAAGGCGATCATCGAGGCGCATCCCGAGATCGACCCGGCCCGAGTGGGGATCACGGGTCACAGCTACGGCGGCTACCTGTCGGCCCTCGCGCTGGTTCGATATCCGGAGGTCTTCCGGGCGGGAGTCGCCGGCGCCCCGGTCACCGACTTCCGAAACTACGACACGATCTACACCGAGCGATACATGCGGACTCCCGCCGAGAATCGGGAGGGGTACGACGCCGGAAGCGCCGTCAGGCTCGCGGGGCGTCTGGAAGGGGCCTTGCTCCTTCTCCATGGCATGCAGGATGACAACGTCCATCCTTCCAACACCTTCCAGATGGCGGCGAAACTGCAGGATGCGGACATTCCGTTCCAGATGCAGATCTTCCCCACGGCGACTCACGGCATCGGGAGCGCTGCGTATCGATCCTCCAAGTGGTCGTTTCTTCAGGAACATCTGGACGCGGCCGCGACGGCCGGAGTCGGCGAATGACTTTCAACGAATCCTCCTCGCCCTCGGAGGGCCGGCGGTTGCCGCCGGATCGGAGCGACGTCGACACCGAAAAACCTCATCCGTCGGGAGTCTCGCTGGAATCATTGCCGACCGAGATGCTGGTCCGCACCCTGGTGAGCGATCAGGATCGTGCGGTTCGGGCGGTCGAGGCCGTTTCCATGGAGATTGCAGCGGTGGTCGAAGACGTGGTCGCCGGTCTGCGTCATGGTGGTCGGCTGGTCTATCTGGGAGCGGGCACCAGCGGTCGACTCGGAGTCCTTGACGCGTCGGAATGCCCCCCGACTTTCCGTTCGAATCCCGAAACGGTGGTGGGGATCGTGGCC
>CAJWFU010000505.1:0-2314 GCA_913031315.1 uncultured Phycisphaerae bacterium
AATTCCCGAAAATTCGCGACCTCGGGAGGACTGGCCACCACCCCGATCACCAATCCCTGCTCCGGCCGGCTTGAATACGGGATCGCCTCGACCCCGAAACCGACCGGAAGCGCCCCCGGATCGATCGTCGGCCCGATCCGCCATCCTCGCCTCACCAGGATCGGTCCCAACTCCGTGCCGACCGGCCGGACGGGCACCGCATCCCGGGGCGTGGTTCCGAGCAGTCGCATGATGGTCGGGACGCACGGGATGGGGCCCGAGGCTGCGACCACCGCGGCATCGATCCGGCCCGGAGCGATCCCTGCGTGCAACACGGCGGCGAGCATGGATTCCGACCAGGTTGCCAGACCGCACTCGGGCCCGATTCCCAACCGATCAAGTCCTCGTCGCAACCGACTCCCCGAAGCCCAGCTCTGCAGGAGCGACGCCGCACCTCCCGCCGGCACCGCCAGCCTGCCTCTGACTCGGATGCCCGCCGCTCGGACTCGCGTCACCTCGGCCTGGTCACCCAGCACGATGGCTTCGCGGGAAACCGTCCGGGCCGCGAGCGACTGCAGCAGGGCGCCGTCGACGCCCGGCAGCCCCGGATCAAGCAGGTCGATGATCTCCTTCATGCGGAACGTCCCAGATGACGAACAGTTCGAGCAAGCCTCACGAATGCTCCATCAACGGATGCCGAGGTTTTCACCGAGGTTGACACGTTCGTGCTCGAAGAACACTTCCGCGACCACCAGGCCCAGCCGCATCGCGAGGTCGTCTTCAATGCGACGGCGTTTCGCGAAACTCTCGAAGAGTGCGGGATCGACCTCACGAATTTCAGCGGTGATCTCGTTTCCGGAAGGTTCTTCGACCGGGAAGACCCGCATGCCGGCGGAAAGATCGAGCACCTTGACGCGACAGACCGCGGTGGGCTTCGGGGTGACACCGTCCAGAGTCAGGGCGAAACCCTCGAGCTGGACGTAGACCACCTGCTCGACTCCGGCTTCGCGGCCGATGCGTTCGATGCTGACCCGCTTGTCACTCGATTCCAACGCCCGCGTGAGCCCGATCATGTCTCTCGCATCCACCAACATCGATCCCGGCAGGACCTCGTTCGCGATCAGCTGGTCGGTGATCTGAACCCCGACGATCGCGCGCAGCGAGGTCCGGGGAAAGTTGTTGTCATGATCGTCGACGATCACCGCGGTGCTGGTCTCTCGCAACTCGAATTCGGCCGGGATCGTTCCGGGCCCCTCGAGCACGTAGGCCACCGGCACGATGACGTTGCAACCTGGAAGTCCGGACGCCACCAGCGCGGCGAAGCCGGTGGTCGCGACGGCGAGCCGAGCGAGGATGGAACGACGAAATCCGAACATGGTCGAGTCAGGCATCGGGGTACTTGTCTTCAATATGGTCGTAGAAGAGCCAGCCGGCCTTCTGGACGAAGGTGGCTAGAAGTCCGGTCTGGATCTGGCTGGCGGTGGCGCTTTCACGGCCCAACTCGGGGACGTTGGGGAAGGTCGAACTGACATCGAAGGCTTCGCCGAACGAGTCGGGATCGAACCCGTCGATCTCGACGATTCCGATGTTCGCACTCGCGGCTCCGTCCCACTGCCAGCGGTTTCCGGGAGGGTGAAGCCTGAATTCGAAGAGGTCGAGCCAGATCACGCGTTCGACCCCCAGTTCCTCGCAGATCAACCCGTAGGCCATGGACTGCCAGCCGGCGGTCTGATGTTGCCAATCCAATACGAAGCGAGGGTCGAGGACCTGGACCCCTTGCACGTTGCGAGCGATGCGATCGCTGAGGTTGACGCAGATGTTGGCGACCACCCCGGGATGTTCGTACATGACCATCATGTCGGTGAGCACGACCACCGCCACCGTGCTGTCTCGAAGACCGTCGTATTCGGCGAGCACCTCGACCTTCTTCTCACGCTCGATGTTCTGCCCGATGACGCTGGCGACACCGAAGATTTCGCAACCGGAGAGCAGGCCGACGAGCACCATCGCGAACGCGAAGGCGGTTCCGTTTCGAGCATGACTGGAGAAGGATCTGGACATGGAGGGCAGTCCGAAAAAGACGAGGCGTCGAACGCCGGAGGTTCAGAGTCAGAGAAGGCCGCGGTGGTCCACGATCTTCCAGATCCAGGCCAGGATCAGAAGCACCACGAGGATCCAACCGATTCGTGGCCCGGCGAGGTCCGCCAGAAACGGCGCCAGCATCGAGCCGGTCACCGCGGTGTAGGTACCGACGAGCACCAGCACGGCACAGCCCAGCGCGAGCAGCATGCCCAGTGGCTGGGCGGCGAAGGAAGAGGCGAGGGTCCCATCCGCC
>CAJWFU010000506.1:0-2307 GCA_913031315.1 uncultured Phycisphaerae bacterium
TGTCCGCTGCGGAAACCCGGCGGGTTCGAGGACCCTGCCAGATCTCAGCAAGGAAACTGACGGCGGCGATGGCGGTTTCAGTTTGCTTTCCGTACATGACATGGTTATCGCAGAACGTGGGATCTTGGATTCACCATGTTCGCTGGTTTCGGCGATGATCCAGCAAGTTCATTCCCAGAGGGACACGACATGTCGGATAAAACGCTTCGAATCGAGTTCATCAATCAAGCTGGCGCCAGACAGACGGAGTCAATACCGGTGTCTGAGGAAAATGATGATCTGACCCTGGTACTCGGCCGTGGCCGCGATGCCGGGGTGTTGATTCCGGACGAAACAGTCAGCCGGAATCACGCCGCCCTGTCGGCGGACTCTGAAGGCCGTTGTTTCCTCCGAGATCTGAATAGTCGCTCTGGAACGAGCTTGAACTGGATGCTTCTGGACACGGATGAAAAAGTCCGTATTCGGGACGGAGATCGGATCTCGCTTGCTTCCAGTGAGTTGATGGTCTGTCTTCCTGATGGCGATGGACCCGAAGATCCCGTCGAGGAACCGATGGAAGTATCTCCACCGCCTGACAAGGATGACTTTCAGACCCGAGGAAGTCTTCTGCTTCGACTCAATTCAAATGGCACCGCCGAGCGGGAACTGGGGTGGCAGGACTTCTACGACCGCTACGTTCCATTGATCATGGGTTTTGCCAGACGTACCGGTGCTCGAGATGAAGAAGCCGAGGATGTGGCGCACGAAGTGATGGCCAACTTCTTCCGGGCCTCCAACCAGTTCGAATATGACCCGTCGAACGGTCGTTTTCGAGGGTACCTCAAGGCTGCAACCCTGAATACGCTCCGGGGACGGTGGCGCAAGCGGAAGAACATGATCGACGTTGATGCCGGGTCCGATCTCCCGATCGAGGACCGAGTCGATGCCGATGAGATGTGGGATCGGGAATGGACTCGAAATCTCATCACTCGAGCCCTCACCGCAGTCAAGTGGAATGGGAGCCAGAGCGAACAGTCCTGGGAGGCCTTCGAACTCTACGGACGCCGAGGTGTGCCGATCGAGGAGGTTTCATCACGATTGGGTATGAAACCCGATGCCGTCCGACAGGCGAAGAGTCGAATCAGTCGGCAGGTTCGCGCGGAGATCGAACGCATCCGTTCCGAGGAGGGGTGAGCGCGATCATCCTCGTTCGAGTTCGAGGAAGGCGACGCCCGCTTCGTCGAACACCACCCGACTCTTCTCGATCGATTCGAGCCAGTGCTCGTCGCCGTCGGCGGGGCGGTAGGTGACCACGGTCTCGATGCCGCTCTGGACGATCGCCAGAGCACAGTTCACGCACGGGAAGAACGACGAGTAGATCGCGCAGTCGATAGGGGTGACCCCGTTTCGAGCGCACTGAATGATCGCATTCATCTCCGCATGCACGATGAGGTCGTACTTCACGGGGCGCTCCAGCCGTTCGGGCCGATCTTCGACCCCGCGGGGCAGGCCATTGAAGCCGGTGGAGACGATCTGCTTGGAGGGCGAGACGATCACCGCTCCGACCCCTCGAGAGGGATCCTTGCTCCAGGTGGCGATCTGCTCGCTCAATCCGAGGAATCGCCGGTGCCAGTGCTCGCCGAAGTGGGTGGACATCGCCTTGGAGGGTACCGGGCTCGAGGCGGTGATGCCGTCGGCTCGACCCTCGGGGATCAGGCGTCGATCGTGAGCTGAAGGGTCCACAGTCCCATGTCGTGCCAGGTGTCGAACTTGCGACCGACCTCGGGCAGAATGCCGACCTTTCGGTAGCCCAGTCGCTCGTGGTACGCGACGCTCGGAGGGTTCGGCAGGGTGATCACGGCCACCGCCGTGTGAAACCCGCGAGATCGCAGTTCTTCGTGCAAGGTGTTCCCCAGTCGATCCGCCATCCCGGTGCCGCGAGCGGCGGGCGCAAGGTAGATCGCGGTCTCGGCCGTGAGTCGATAGGCCTCGCGACTTCGAAAGGTCGTCCCGTAGGCGTAACCGATCACCTCCCCGATGGCATTCTCGGCGACCAACCAGGGATGCGTCGCCGTGACCTTCACGATACGAGCCGCCATCGCGTCGGAGTCTGGTGGTTCGAGTTCGAAGCTGATCGCCCCATCGGCGACGAAGGGGCGATAGATGACCGCGATGGAAGCGGCATCGGAAGTGGTGGCGGGTCGAATCACGAGCACAGACGGTACCATCGACGTCGCGAAGATCCTCACCCGATCGATCGTCAGGAGATGATGCCATGAGTAAAGCCGTCCGCTTCGTCGTCACGGTATTCGTGGTCGTCTTCATCCG
>CAJWFU010000507.1:0-2304 GCA_913031315.1 uncultured Phycisphaerae bacterium
CGCGGCCGTGGTCTTCACCCGGGCCCCACTTGACCTGGCGATGGTCGGCTGCCTCATCCTGCTGGTCCTGGCCGGCGAGGTGAGCCCGGAAGAAGCATTCCTCGGCTTCTCGAACACCGCCGTCCTGATGATCGGCGCGCTCTTCGTGGTGGCGTCCGGGCTCCGATAGACCGGCGCCATCGACCGCATCGCACCCCTCCTGATCGGCCGGCCGGACACCGTGCGAGCAGTGATCGGACGCCTCGGCCTCCCCGTCACCGCGCTCTCGGGGTTCATGAACACCACCCCGCTGGTGGCCATGTTCCTCCCAGTGGGCATGGATCTGGCTCGTCGGCTCAAGGTCTCTCCCAGTCGAGTGTTGCTGCCGTTGAGTTTCGCCGGCATCCTCGGCGGCCAGATCACCCTGGTCGGAACCGCATCAAATCTCGTGGTCGATGGCCTCTACAACGACCAGATCGCCTCCTGGGCCGCCGCGGGCACCCCCATCGATCCGGCCTGGGTCCTCGAAGGGTCCGCCCGCTTTTTCGCGGTTGGCGTTTCCGGGATTCTGGCTGCCATCCTCGGATTGACCTTTCTGGTGCTCTTCGGCCCCCGCCTCTTGCCGGATCGGGGCAGTGATGTCGCCAATGAGGATCCCGAGCGATACGAAGTTCGCTTCGAAGTCGTCGCCGGCGGACCACTGGTTGGGCGGACCATCGAACAAGCGGGACTTCGACACCTGCCCGACCTGTTCCTCGCGGCCATCGAACGACAGGAACGACGCCTGGGTGCCGTCGGCCCCGATGAGATCCTCGAGCCGGGCGACGTGCTGTGCTTCGTCGGCTCGACCACCGGCGTCGGCGAACTTCGCCGCGTCGCCGGACTGGAGGTCGAGGACGCTCAGGCCACCAAGGTGAACGCGGCACCCGCCATTCGAACCATGGTCGAGGCGGTGGTGACCCCCAATGCGAGTTTCGTGGGGCGAACCGTCCGCGAGAGTCAGTTCCGAACCATCTACAACGCCGCCATTCTCGCGGTTCATCGCCGCGGCCAACGCGTGGCCGGCCGAATCGGCGACATCACGCTCGAAGCCGGCGACGTTCTCCTGCTCGAAACCCATTACGGGTTCTTGAATTCCCATGGCCGAGGGAACGCGTTCTACCTCGCCACCACGGTCGAGAATGCTCGTTTCCCCCGGCATGGCAAGGCACCACTGGCCCTCGCCATACTGGCGACCATGATCCTCTGTCTGGCGACCGGACTCCTTTCCCCCGTGGTCGCCACCTGGCTGGCCGCCCTCGCCATGGTGGGATCCCGATGCGTCAATGCATCGATGGCCAGAAAGGCCATCGATTTCTCGGTGCTGATCACCATCGGCGCCGCGATCGGGATCGGCATGGCCGTATCCAAGAGTGGTCTCGGTACTGAAATCAGCGGAGGGTTGATTCGAGTCGCTGACTTCCTCGGAGGCGGAGATCGCCTTCTCCTGGCCGCGATCGTGATCGCCGCAGCGCTGATCGCTCAGTTCGCCACCAACTTCGGGGCTGCGGTGATCGTCTTTCCAATCGCGATCTCCACCGCGCAGGCCCTGGATGCCAACCCCCTTCCCTTCGTGCTGGGAGTCATGGCCGGCGCCGGTAGCAACTTTCTCACCCCATTCGGCTACCAGACCAATCTGATGGTCTTCGGCCCCGGTCGCTATCACTTTCTAGATTTCCCCCGCCTCGGGCTGCCGTTGCTCGTGATCGTCGTCGCCAGCGCAACCCTGATGTTCCCGCTGATCTTTCCGTTCCGATGATCGGACGATGTTCGAGCGGCCATCCTCCACCCTCGGATCAGGCCCCGCTGATCAGGCCGATCGACCGAATGCCATCCAACACTCGATTCGCGGCGTCAGCCACCGAAAGCTCGGCCGTGTTCACCACGAGTTCAGGACTCTCGGGAGCTTCATAGGGCTGATCGATGCCCGTGAAACCTTTGATTTCTCCTGACCGGGCCTTGGCGTAGAGCCCCTTGGGATCGCGCGATTCCGCGACCGAAAGCGGGACTTCGACGTACGCCTCGAGAAACGGCATGCCGGCCTCGGCATGCATCGCCCGAACCTTGTCCCGTTCAGCCCGAAAGGGGCTCACGAAGCTCGCGAGGACGATCACCCCGGCATCGACGAGAAGTCGGCAGACTTCTCCAGTGCGGCGGATGTTTTCCGCCCGATCGTCCTCCGAAAAACCAAGATCACCGTTGAGACCATGCCGAAGATTATCGCCATCAAGTCGGTAACAGAGCCTGCCAGCTGCAGAGAGCCGCTTTTCGACCTCGACCGCCACC
>CAJWFU010000508.1:0-2291 GCA_913031315.1 uncultured Phycisphaerae bacterium
ATTCGGTGAGCGAGGCCTCGGGATCGCCCGCCATCATGCCCGCGCGAATCGAACCCCCGATCGACGGATCCGCGAGCAGATCTGCAAAGGCCCGCGTGTCGCCGCCCGCACACCAACCGCGAACTCGATCGAGGCTCCGGGCGATCGGGGCGGATGAAAGTTCACGACCCGTCGCCAGGTGCACCTTGATGCCGCGGGCTTCGAGTTCTCTCCGGATCCCCGGGCCGTTCTGCTCATCGGCCAGAACCACGGCCACGTCGTCGGGGTCGAGCGACGGCCCGGTTTCGTCGTCGTGCCCGGCGTGGTTTCCCGGCCCCATCGACCTGGCAATGGCTTGCAGTTCCTCGTCCAGGGCCGATGCTTCGTCGAGCGGCGCGGCTTCCACCCGGATCGATTCGATCGGTGGTCTGGGTGGCTCCGCGCCGAAGGCCCCCGGTCCGACCGCTCCGAAGTCGTCCAACACCGCGGATCCCGCCGGGTCGATGATCGAGAAGACCGAAACTCGAACCCCGGCCCCGGCGAGGGCGCGAATCAGTCGCCGATCGCGGTTGGAAGGATCGACCAGGCCCAACAACACCACCTCGCGAACCGGGGGAAGCGTGGGGTCCGGGCCATTCCGTTCCAGGGAGGTGATCGCCGCGTCGACCGCGTCTTCGGGCGACGCGAGTTCATGTTCCGCGAGCCGGGCCGCCGCGAGTCGCAGGGCGGCGAAAATGGCCCGATGCCGACTCGGATCACCGCCCAGCGTCAAGACCCCTTCGATGACCTGGTCCCAGTCGATGCCACCGGCCCGAACCACGCGATCCGCCTCGATGACGGTACGGGCGAGCGCTCGTCGCTCGAGACCGTCGGCATCCGGAGAGAGCAGGCGAGCGGCTTCCTCCGATTCAATACCGAAGGAATCGGTCTCGGGCAGCGGAGCGGCGTCGATCGCACCCGAAACCGCGGCGAGCCAGGTCTCAGGATCCGCCGCCGGCCGGTCGGGATTGGAGGCGACCAGGGCCGGCAGGCCCGACGGTGTGAGCGTGCGTGGCGGCACCACCAACCGACCCGCCGCGGTGGCCGCGTCGTCCAGGGCGATCAGCAACTGACGCCCCGCCCGCCGACCCGGGATCACGACCAGGACGTCGCGAAGATCAACCTCGCCCAGGTCGTCCACCGGACGATCCAGCAGCCGTGCCGCCGCCGCGGCGAGCGGATCGACGACGCCGAGCGGATACCTGGCGATCTCGACCGCCGCGGTGCCCTCGTGTGATTCGGTCTTGAATTCATCCGGCATGCGACCACCCGCTCCCATCGTCCAGGTCACCAATTCGTCAGCGTGCGACCACGCCATCATGGGCGAACAGCGCGACCTCGGGGTCCTGAGCCGAACAATCGACCATTGATCCCGAATTCAAGGCCCGAGGGTCCGCAGCCGAACGGCCAATTCGCCACCGACGATCTCCAGATCCTCGATCGACACCCGCCGCCCGTCCAACAATGGCACCACCGCCGGCACCCGGATCTCGCCCGAGGAGTCGAATTCAAGGCGGTCATCACTTTGGGAATACCGCTCGAGGTACGACAGCCCCTGCCCGGTCATGTCCAGAGGTCCCAACCGGGCGGAGGTCGGCCGAAACACCAGATCCCCGCCCTCCAGCCGAACCTGGAATCGAATGGTGGACATGATCCCGAAGCCAACCGGACGCGAGAGGAGGCCGAGTTCGACCCAGCCATCCCCGAAGCGAAGACGGGGATCGGAGAATTCCGGCGGAATCGTGATGTCACCGCGGCTTTCCGCCCAGGACTCCAGTCGATTCGCGAGCCAGGCGTTGAGATCCTCGTCCCCCAGCACGAATCCCCAGTCCCCCGGCTCGCGGACCTTGGTGAACTCCCGGCTCAATGCCTGCTCCAGGCCTCGTCCGCGTGCGACCGCCGCCGGCGAGGAATCGCCGGCTTCGACCCACCAGGCGGGTCGATGCAGGAAGAACAGCGTGATCACGATCAGGCCGAGCCCGAGGATCACCACGGACCAGGTGAGGGATCGACGGGAACGAAACGCCGCGAACATGCTTCGCGACTCCGACACCGGTCAGTCTTCCACCCGAGCGATCACCAAAGTGTCGTTCTGGCCTCCGAATCCGAAGTTGTTCGACAACGCGGCGTTGACCACGACCTCCCGGGCCTCGTTGGGAACGTAATCCAGGTCGAGGTCGGGGTCCGGGTGATGAAGATTCCGAGTCGGCGGGATCTTGTCGTTCTCGATCGCCAGCACGCTGGTGATCAATTCCACCGCACCCGCGGCGGCG
>CAJWFU010000509.1:0-2289 GCA_913031315.1 uncultured Phycisphaerae bacterium
CCTCCGGACGTCTCGTGGCGTCGAGCCTCGGTGCGTTCGATGGTTTCGGAGGTTCGATCACCACCGACGGAGTCCGGATGTTCACCGGTGCGAGCCGGCACGATGCCCTCGGAGAGAATGCGGGCGCGGTCTACGGATTCGTCGATGCCGTCGACGACGTCCCCGATGTCGGTTGGTTCCAGGACGCCAAATTCTCACCCTCCGACCTCGAGGAGGGCGATCGCTTCGGAGAAAGCGTGTCGGCGTGGGAGGACATGCTGGTCATCGGGGCGCCGTATTCACCGAGAATCGTGACCGAGATTAACGACGAAGGCGAGGAAGAGGTGGTCGAGACGATCCCGCTCGCAGGTCGGGCGGAGATCTGGGTGAATCAGGGTGGAGGTTATTGCCGGGTTCAGGTCCTGCAACCGGACACGCTTCTGGGCAATGACTTCTTCGGTTCCGCGGTCGCAGTGGCCGGCGATCTGGTGGCGGTCGGAGCTCCGCTCCAGGAGACGGCGACCGGAGAGATCGATTCGGGCATGGTCTACGTGTATCAGCGGACTTCGACTACGACTTTCGAACTCCTTGAAATCTTCGAAGGAGTCGAGGCAGGCGATCGATTCGGCTCGACGCTGGCCTTGTCGGTGCTTCCAGACAGTCTTGCCCAGGGGTTGCTGGTCGGTGCTCCATTCAGTGGCGGTGAACTCGGTTCGGTGGCCCCGTATGCGTTCTTCCGGAGTGAAGACGTCTTCGTGGTGTCAGCGGGTCCCGTGGTGAACGGCATCTACTCCGGCGGTCGGTTCGGCGCGGCCCTGGCCATCTACGAGGACAAGGCCGTGATCGGCGCTCCACTGGCTCGTGGCACGTTGGGCGCGGCCGGCGCGTATCGATTTGTAGCCGACGAGCTGGTCCAAGTGGAGGTTCTGGCAACCCCCGGACTCGAGCTCGGAGACAACTTCGGCGCCTCGGTCGCCTGCAGCGGAACCAGGATCGCGGTCGGTATTCCGGGGCGTGATCGCATGAGCCCCGTCGATCCGGATGAGGTCCTGCTCGAGAACGTCGGTGCGGTGGCGGTCTTCGGCCTGATCGACGACGACGACTGGTCCGCGATCGAGTTCATCGGTTCGCCCCAGGATCTTCGTGCGGGTTGCGAGTTCGGCGGCTCGGTGGCGATCGTCGGAAGCCAGCTCTTTGCGGGCGCGCCGGATGCGGATGACGCCGGAATCCTTTCCGGCGTGGTCTACGCGTTGTTCATTCGTCCCTTCACGGACTGCAATGAGAACGGCATCGATGACTCGGTCGATATCTTTCTCGGCAACTCCACCGACCTGGATGGTGATGGCGTTCCCGATGATTGCCTTTCGGCCAACTGTGATGCGGATTTCAACGGAGACGAATTGATCGACGGCGCCGATCTGGGGATTCTGTTCGTGAGTTGGGGACCGTGTCAGTCAGGTTCGCCCGACGAACCGTGCCTTGGTGACCTCAACGGTGACGCGGTGGTCGATGGTGCGGACTTTGGAATCTTCTTCCTTTCCTGGGGCGCTTCCTGCCCTCCGGATACGCCTTGAGCGATCGCGAGGGCGGTTCGGGCGGGCCCGTCCTTCCCGGATCCGGCTCTTGGCGATAGCCTCGAGCCATGTTTCACGAGTCCCAGCACTGGTATGACCTCGTCTACGACGCCCAGGGCAAGGACTACGTGGACGAGTCTCGACAGCTTCAGAGAATCTTCGCCGGGCACGGTCTCTCGCCCGAAACGATGGGGAGGCGGCCCCGCTGGTTGGATGTCGCCTGTGGCACCGGTCGTCATCTCGCGCACCTGCCCGAGTTCGATCGAGTCGGAATCGATCTGGATCCCGCGATGCTCGAGGTCGCGGCAGCACGGTGTCCATGCGTGCCGTTCGAGGTCGGCGACATGAGGTCGTTGAAACGAACTCGCGGGGCCACGATTCCCGCCAGTGATGCCGACGGACGTTTCGACGTCGTGACCTGTCTGTTCTCCGCCATCGCCTACATGCGGGATCTCGAAGAACTCGAGCTGGCGATCGGGGAAATGGCGGATCGGGTCGCCGATGGCGGACTCCTGGTGGTGGAGCCTTTTCTCACGCCCGAGGTCGTGGTCGCCGGCCGTCCTGCGATGAACGTGATCGACTCGGAGGACCTGAAACTGGTTCGCATGGACGTGCCGCGAATCGATGGGCGACGGCTTCAACTGGAGTTTCACTACCTTTCGGCCACGGTCGATGGCGTGGAGCATCGGGTCGAGCCGCATCTGATCAGCATCTTCAGCGTGGAAGAGATCGGCGA
>CAJWFU010000510.1:0-2285 GCA_913031315.1 uncultured Phycisphaerae bacterium
GAAGATCGGCTGGGCCTGGATCTTCTTCATCAACCTTCCCATCGCCGCGTTCGCGTTGATCATGGTGTCGATCGCCCGGCCTCCTCGTCTGCAGGATCCGGAGAAGGGCCTCGACCTTCCGAGTGTCGGACTTCTCGTGGTGAGTGTTCCACTGGCGATCGGATCCATCCAGCAGTCCGGGGTGTGGGGGCTCTTCGATTGGAAGACCCTCTCGGGGGTGTTCGTGGGGCTGTTGGCGTTCGGGCTCTTCGTTCACCGTCAGTCGAGGCTTTCCCGCCCGTTGATCAACGTCAAACTGTTTCGTGATCGAGGCTTTCTGGCGGATGCCGGCATGCTTGGTTTCATGCAGTTCGCGCTGGTCGGCACGGTGATTCACCTCTCACTGCTGACCCAGTCGACCTTTGGTTTCGATCCTCAGGCCGCAGGTCTCGCGACCCTGCCGTTGGTGGTCCCGGTACTGCTTCTGGTTCATTTTTCGGGTCGGGGTTACGACCGGTTCGGAGTCCGCCCGCTTGCGATTCCCGCCACGATCATCGCGGGGGGGTCGGTCGTGTTCCTCGGCGTCGCGGCCTTGAAGGGCTCCCTTCCCTTGCTGTTCGTTGGAATGGTGATCCTTGGAGTGGCGATGCCGTTCGTCAACATGCCGGCCAACACGGATGGCATGCGGCGGGTCGGCATGGAGCGGCGTGGGGTCGCATCCGGGCTCCTTCAATCGGTTCGCATGATCGGTGCGGCGCTCGGTATCGCGGTCACCGCGGCGGTCGCCAACCAGTTTCAGATCTCGGAAACCATGCTCGAGGGATTGGAATGCGGCGAGGTCGACCAGGAGCTGATCAGGCGCGCCGCCTCCGGTGATCTGGCCGCACTCGAGTTGTTGGGCGCCGGACTTCCAGCCGACTCACCCTGCCTGGTCGCGGTCAAGGCGGGTATCGCCGAAGGCATCGGATGGGGATTCGTAGTGGCGGGCCTGATCTCGCTGGTCGCCTTGCTGGCGGCTCTGGCCTGGGTGCCGGCCCCGGCCCCGGCCCCGGCGGAGCCGGCCGATCCGGCCTGATCATTCAGGCAGTTCGCGAGGCCGCCGGATCTCGTCGGGCATGAAATCATCGATCGACGACTCGGCCCAGGACGCCGCCTTGAGGTGGGCCGAGATCATGGTTCCGGTGGGAACTTCGACCGGTCGTCCGAAGATCGCCCCGGACAATTCTTCGATGCCGGGATTGTGAGCGACCAGCATGACCCGACCGACATCGGGTCCGACGCCCTTCGCCGTTTCCAGAAGCACGCCGGGACTGGCGTGGTAGAGCTTCTGCTCCCAACGGACGGGACCGTTCCAACTCGCGGCGGCGATCCAGATCGCCACCGTCTCCCGGGTGCGGGTGCTGTCGCTGGACAGGATGATGTCGGGGACCAGATCGACTTCGGCCGCGAGGCGTCCCATGCGTTCGGCGTCACGGCGTCCTCGTTCGTTGAGTGGGCGGTCGTGGTCTCGCAGGCCGGCATCCGACCAGGAACTCTTGGCGTGTCGAAAGAGGATCAACTCACGGTTCATGGATGGCGTCCCAGTGGGGCGGGCGAAGCGAATCGGGCCTCGACCGTCCGATGATGCGAACCGATCAGGGGCGGCAGGGTCCGAACGCGGAGAGCAGCAGGCCGAAGTCGCTTCCGCCGACGTTGCCGTCCTGGTCGAGGTCGCCGAGCCCGGTGCCGCCCCAGTTGGAGAGGAGGACGCCGATGTCTCCGCCGGAGACTTCAAGATCTCCGTTGAGATCCGCCGGGCAGGGATTTGCCGGAGGCGAGTACCGGATGGGACTCTGGTCGTATCGAACCGCCAGCAGATCACCCGAAAATGGGTCGTGCACGATCGACGTGACGGCTCCGGCCGTGGAATCGAAGGGACGGATCTCGACGGGCTCGCCCGCCTCGTCGAGGCGAGCGTATTTCATCCAACCGAAGACGTAGTCGGCGAAGATCATCCCTTGCCATTCGGAGGGCCAGCGGGAATCGATGACCATGGCGCCTCCGGTGACCGAATTTCCCGCGAAGGCATTTCCGGCCACCGGGCTGGAAGGGGTTCCCATCTGTGAGAAGTCGGCCGTTCCATTCGCATCGAAATTCGGAATGCGAGTCTGGGGGATGTTGTGACGCCATTCGATGTCGGGGCGTCGGTGTTCGAACGAACTTTCCGATGCGAGCGGGCTGAACTGGAGATCGGGAGTTTCAAGGCAGTCGATGTTCGGGCCGTTGTTGACCGTGCTGGTCATCCTCAGAACATGAGTCCCGGGTGA
>CAJWFU010000511.1:0-2264 GCA_913031315.1 uncultured Phycisphaerae bacterium
ATCGGGCCCGGTTCGATCGTGCCGTCGCCTCGGTGATCGAAATCCCAGGATGTGGTGCGGACCCCGCCGTTGTCGAGGAAGAAGAGGATGGCGGCGGGGTATCCATTGCTGGTCGCGTGGTAGGTTTCCGCGGCCAGGTGCAATTGCCGGAGGTTGGCGTGGCAGACGGTGCTCCGAGAAAAATCTCGGGCCACACCGGCGGCGGTCGCGACGAGGCTTGCGAGGATGATGATGATTCCCATCGTGGTCATCACTTCCACGATGGTCATGCCGCGGCGATGGAGAGGAGGTGTACTGATCATCCGTCCCACGCCACCAGCAGCAGGCCCAGGTCGGGACCGCTGACGAGCCCGTCGTCATTGAGATCTCCGAGAGGGCCGGTGGTTCCCCAGGCGACGAGCATCAGGCCGAGGTCGCCACCGCCGACGGTGCCGTTTCCATCGAGATCCGGATCCTGTGGGTTCGATCGTGCGGGTGAGACGTCAGCGATCGCATCGATCTCCGGGGTGAATCCCAGGCCGTCGTTGGAGATGCGGACGAATCGTACGGCTGGCAGACCCACGATGGCCAGGTCGATGCCGGTACCCCCGCCGGCGCCGTCGTACCCCACCATGATGGCGTCGAAGTCGAGTCCCTGGAGATTCGACTCGAGGGCCGGGTCGACCGGACGGGTGAAATCCGTCGGCTTCGATCCAGGCACCGTGTCGTAGGGACCGGTATCGAGCCAGCCGACGGTGGGAAAGGCACCATCCGCGGCGAGATCGGGAACGATTCGCCAGTCGATCCCGTCGAAGCTCACCTCCACCTGACCGCCTTCGGCATAGAAACCGCCACAGACCGCGGCGGGATAGGCGGGATCGGTGCAGAACGCGTTACCGAAGATCAGAAGGTCGATGCCAAAAGGATTGCTCGGGTCGTCGAGGACGTCATGATCGAAGGCGAGGGTGATCGAACCGCCAATCCCTAGAGAGACGATCTCCTGAGGCAGCCAGGCCGGTTGAAACGGAGTGATCGCTTCCGGGAGAAAGTCGCCGCCCGTCATCCGGGTCGGCGTTCCGAGGGCCGCAGCGGGGAGGTCGTAGCCAGGAACTCCGCCTCGACCAGGCTGAAAATCGATCACTTCGGTCGCAAAGGGAGATTCTGCCGGGACCTCGAAAACGAGGCTCATGACGACCAGGGGCGAGATCGTGAGAAAACGGGGGGGGAGCAGGCCTGCACGCATGAATGGATTCCAAGGACCGGAATCGCGCCGGCCTCAGGTAGTGGCCCGCCGAAGCGGGCAACGGTGATGACCGGGCAGGTCTTCCGACTCCAGGTACTGCGGACCGGCCTTCCCGACCTCCCGTGGGCGGTCGCTGGAAAACGACCTGGGGATCAGTGGCGTGTTCGGCCCGCTTCGAGGGTCTCCAAACGACCCTCACCTGTCACGGCGGCGCGTCCGTGGCGGTTTTTCACCGCCTTCCCTTCGACCTGATCCGCCCCGAGGGGTCGGCATCAGGCCGCCCGCGACGACGCGGGACCCGTTCCAGCGAAAAGTATATCGGGCGTCCTCCAACTCCACCGATCTGGGCTCTGTGGACGCCGCGCCGATGATCGGACCCGTTGACACCCTCTTCCGAGGCCCGGTACTCTTCTCGTTCTACCCGTCGCGCGATCCCGCGGAACCCTTCCCGCCGAGGTTGCGAAATGCGTCAGGTGACCCTCGTGGCCTTCTCGCCACGGCTCCGCACGGGCTCGCGGCCGATCATCCGATCGGCATCGGGCTCAGATTCGAGGCAAGGCCATCCTTTTTCAGGATGGTGATCGCCGACAATCGTTCTTTCGTCCACTGCTCCCGCTGAAGGCGGGACCAACCCCCCCCTCCGAGGAACGCTCGATGGCTCGCAACTCCCGCACCACCACCGCTGGACTTCTTCGCTCGATCGCGGTTGGTGGCGTCATCGTCGCCGGTATCGCGCCGCTGACGGCTACTGCCGCTTCATCGAGTCACCTGCTGGTGCAGGACGCTGCGACGAACCCCACGCAGTTGGTCGAGGACTTCCTCCACTACCTCCTGATCGCGAAGCCGGACCTCGCCGAGGCGGCCGCCCAGAAGCTCTTCGACTCGGGCATCACCCCGGCTGAAATCGCGGAAATCATCCGCGAGAAGAATCTCGACGACAAGGTCGAACGGGCACTGACCCGCGGTCGCGGCATGAGTGGCGTCGGCCCGATGGTCACCCGGTTCGAGAATGTCCTCGAGCAGGGCCGCCACGATCTCGCCC
>CAJWFU010000512.1:0-2262 GCA_913031315.1 uncultured Phycisphaerae bacterium
CCTCGGGTTCTCGCACCCGCCACAGGGTGTGGGTCACGTCATCCGTCACAAAGTGGATGAGGGGACGGCTGGACGTCTCGCTCACCAGCGCCTCTCGGATGTCCTCGGTGGCCGCGGTTTCTTCCCGGAAGGCCAGGAACACACCTTCGGCGTGAACACTCGAGACCTGGAGATGGCGGGTTCTGTCGTCCTCTTTATCGGGCCTGGTCTTTTCGTGTTTCCGGATTCTTCCGTCTCGATACTCGCTCGCATCGACGGTGCAGACCAGGCCGAGTTGCCGACGTCCGTCCCGGACCAGTCGATAGACGAACATCGAGGGCTCGTCATCTTCGAGCAGCAATCCCTGCGCGATCAGTCGGCCCAGTTCATCGCGGCCATGGGCGTAGATCGGGCCGCTGTAGGGATCGGTCTCCGGTGGGAAGTCGATCTCGGGCCGAATGACGTGGAGGTAACTGTCCGGCCGACCCTCGGCCAGGCTCCGCGCTTCGTCGGTCGAGATCACGTCGTAGGGCGGGCAGGAGACCTCCGCGGCGTGCGGCGGATTGGGGCGAATGGCCTTGAATGAGTGAATGGTGCTCATGAAATACTCCAATCGGGCGGATGGAATCGCATCCGAGTTGAGCATCGTACGACCGCAGGCCGTTCGCTGGACGGATGGGTGGGATTGGTTTCCGGTCTCCCAGAGGAATTCCGCTGAAGACTTGTGCCGACTGATCCGATATCACCTCTGCGAGGTTGGGAAGCCAGGCCTCTCGACCGAGTGAACCGAACGGAAATCGTCTGGTGTTTGACCCTGTCGCGGTGGGCGCTGACAGGTCGATAACCATCTGTGAAAGAGAAGAAAATGTCCCGAAGCAACTCTGGCTACGCCTCTGCAACCCTGTTCACCGACTCCACCCCTCGCATCGATGGTGGTGCCACGGCCTTCCACCTCGACGGTGATCGGTTCGGCGTCATGCACGAACTGGTGGAGCTTTCCATCCTCGACGGAGCTCTCGAGGCCCGTACGGGGGAGGTGGTCCCCACCGGGGCCCAGGTGAGTCTCGGCTTCCAAACTCCCGGGATGACGGCTCGCCGTGGTGAGGTGGTCCGGTGCGATCCCTACGGTGAAGGTTGGAAGGTCGGCATCCGACTGGCGGACGCGGCCTGATCCGGGCGAATCTTCGAACGACGACCGGCACGATTCACCGCCCCCTCGATCAGACGATCGAGGGGGCGGTCTTGCATTCGCACGGTCCGGAAGCATCGCCGAGGTCTGGTCGTGAGACCTTTGAGGTTGATGGACGTCCGGGAGCCTTTCAATTGATTCGTTGTGGATGGGAAGGCTTTGAGAATGATCGCCCGGAATCCGAGGTTGTCTCTTGCCGGGCCACTCGCCCGGTCGTCGGTGGGTGTCCAAGAGGGACGGACACCCGTGCCGACGTCAGCTCGATCGGTCGTGGTGCGAACGATCGAGCCTTTTTTTCCGGCGGATACCGATTCGGGTCCGCGTCCATTCGCCCGCACGTTGCGGACGTCCTGATTCGGTTTTCCCCTAGTGGTGGAGGAGTTCGGCAATGACCAACCGTCGAAACCAAGTGAAGCGAGGCTTCACGCTGATTGAAATTCTCATCGTGGTCGTGATTCTCGGCATTCTTGCCGCGATCATCGTCCCCCAGTTCACCGATGCCGCTCAGGAAGCCGGCGCATCCAGTGCCCGGAGCCAGTTGCAGTCCCTGCGAAGCCAGATCGAGCTTCATCGGGTTCAGAACAATGGTGCCGCGCCCGCCGACATGGCTGAGCTCGTCACTGATGGCTACATCCGTTCCGAACCGGCGTGGCCTGCTGGCTTCACCGCCACCTATGCAACGGGTGATCTCACCCTCGCCTGGAGTGATGCCGCCAACCGTTGTCCCGATGCCGATGGCAACGGCACGCCCGGCGAGGCGACGGACGTGACCGCCATCGCGGCCTGGTGATCGGAGCCTGAGAGAGACCTTCCGTCGCCCCGGCTTCGCGGCCGGGGCGACGATTCGCACTGAACATGGATCGTTCGGTGTCGCGGGTTCGTCGGGGAGGCGGCCTGCAAGCATTCCGGGGGGGTAAAGGAGACATGAGGTCTCCTTTCGGGAAGGAGAAGCGATGTCGATTCGATCTCACTCGACCGATACTCGTCGTTCAGCATTCACCCTGATTGAAATCCTCATCGTGGTGGTGATCCTCGGCATCCTCGCCGCGATCATCGTGCCGCAGTTCGCGTCGGCCCAGTCGACGACTCGGGCG
>CAJWFU010000513.1:0-2245 GCA_913031315.1 uncultured Phycisphaerae bacterium
GGGGCCAGCCGATCGGCAGCGTTCGACATCGCATCGGATACGTGCCCCAGCGGGAATCCGTGGACTGGGAGTTTCCGGTCTCCGCCCTCGACGTCGCCTGCATGGGCCGATACCGGAAGATCGGCTGGTGTCGACCCGTCGGCCGACGCCACCGCGAGGCGGCATTGGATTGCCTCCACCGGGTCGGACTGGAGGGTCTGGAACACCGGCAGATCAGTCAACTCTCCGGAGGACAACAGCAACGGGTCTTCCTCGCTCGAGCCCTTGCCCAGGAAGCGGACCTCTACTTCATGGACGAGCCGTTCGCGGGCGTGGACGCCGCCACGGAACGAGCCATCGTCGACGTGTTACGAGTCCTTCGAAACGAGGGACGCACCGTGATCGTCGTTCATCACGATCTCCAGACCGTCCCGGAGTACTTCGATGACGTCCTGCTCCTGAACATGCGAATCGTCGCGGCCGGGCCGGTCGAGATCGCCTTCACCCGCGAAAATCTCCAGAAGACCTATGGGGGTCGACTGACGCTGCTCGACGAGGCCGCGGAGGCCATCGCGCGCGATCGAGGCCGACGGGAACCACGGTGAACCCGCTGGTCACCAGCGCCCCTGACGGGGTCGCGGACTGGATGGAGATCATCCGGATCGCCACCTTTCGGGGGGGGTACAACGCCTCGATCGTGACCCTCGGGACCACGATGCTGGGCGTGGCCGCCGGCGTGGTGGGCGTGTTCGCCCTGCTTCGCCGCCGGTCACTGGTCGCCGACGCCCTGAGTCATGCGACCCTTCCGGGAATCGCCATCGCATTCCTGGCCTCCATCGCCCTCGGCGGCGACGGGAAGTCTCTTCCGGTGCTCCTCGCCGGAGCGGCAGGAAGCGGGATTCTCGGGGTTCTCACGATTCATGCGCTGGTACGCCACACCCGAATCAGAGAAGACGCGGCGATCGGCATCGTCCTGAGCGTCTTCTTCGGCGCCGGCGTGGTGCTCCTGAGTTGGATCCAGGCCAACGAACCGTCGAGCAGCGCCGGACTCGGCCACTTCATCTACGGACGAACCGCCTCCATGCTCGCCGAGGATGCGATCGTCATGTCGGCGCTCGCGATGGTCACGGTCGCAAGCACCCTGGCGTTCAGACGCGAATTCGGACTGATCTGCTTCGACGCCGGCTTCGCCCGCTCGGCCGGTTGGCCCCTCGGAGCGATCGACCTGCTCATGCTCGGACTCGTGGTGCTGGTCACGGTGGCCGGAATCCAGGCGGTCGGCATCGTTCTGGTGGTCGCCATGCTCGTGATTCCGCCGGTATCCGCACGTTTCTGGACCGACCGCCTCTGGGTGCTCATCGTGCTGGCCGGCGTCCTCGGAGGCGTTGGTGGATGGTTGGGAGCGGTGATCTCCGCGAGCCTTCCCCGACAACCCGCCGGTGCCGTCATCGTGCTCTCGACCGGGGTGGTCTTCACCGCGAGCCTGCTCTTCGCACCCGATCGAGGTGTCATTTCAAATCTCCGCCGTCGCTTCCGCCTTCGCCTGCAGATGGAAGGCGACCACCTTCTGGAGGCGGGTCACGACGCGACCATCGCCGATGAGGCGAAGCCGGTCCTGCTCCCCCACGGACTGGTCGATGACCTGGCCCGAACCCGGGGATGGAGCCGTCGATTCCGGCATCTCCTGCTCCTTTCTCTTCGTCGCCACGGCCGAATCATCACCACGAAGGATGAGCGCGGTGGGTTGCTCCTGACCCCCAACGGTCGACGAAGGGGCGGCATCGTGGCTCGCAATCACCGCCTCTGGGAGCGATACCTGATCACCCATGCGGACATTGCCGCCAATCACGTGGACTGGTCGGTCGACCAGGTGGAACATGTTCTTTCGCCCGAACTGATCGCTTCCCTCGAGGCGACCCTCGAGGCCGATCGCATCGATCCTCCGGGAATCCACACGGAGCCGGGAGAATGAGCGAGCTCGATCCGGCCCTCGATCTCTTCCCCCTCGCAGCCTCGATCCTCGCCGCGGTGGCCTGTGGCGTGCTCGGAAACTTTCTGCTGCTGCGACGAGAGAGCCTCATGGGGGATGCCATCTCCCACGCCGTCTTCCCGGGCGTGGTGATTGCCTATCTCGTCGGCATTCCCTACGCCATCGGCGCTTTCGTTGCCGGCATGTTCTGCGCCGTCGCGACCGGCTTTCTCGAGGAGAACAGCCGGATCAAGCAGGACACGGTGATGGGCATCGTCTACGCCGGCATGTTCGGTG
>CAJWFU010000514.1:0-2236 GCA_913031315.1 uncultured Phycisphaerae bacterium
GGAAGGCGGCCGGGCCTGCCCGCTCGGTGAGCTGCTTCCCGAAGATCCGCCCCCGGGCCGGCTCGAACGCGGAACGGTTTCCGGCCGGGACGGCTGGCTCGCCGTCCGAGACGAAGTCGTTCTGGGATGATGCACGGCATGCTCGAACTTCCACGATCGCCCCGACTCGATCGACTCGCGCTGCTGATGACGGTGGTGGTGTTCGTCGGCATCTTCATCGTGCCGTTGGGACTCCGACCGCTGGTGATGCCGGACGAAGGGCGGTACGGCGTGATTCCCGCCGAGATGATCGAGACGGGTGAGTGGATCGTTCCACATCTCATGGGCGTGCGGTACTTCGAGAAGCCGGTGCTCGGCTACTGGATGACCGCCGCCGCGTTCCTCGGATTCGGTGAGAACTCCTTCGCGATCCGACTCCCGGCGGCTTTGTCGACCGGACTCGCCGCGGGCATGGTGCTGCTCTTCGTCCGACGGTGGACGGCGCGCTGGGACATCGCCGCGATCGCGGCGATGGTCTTCATGACCTCGCTCGAGGTCGCGATCCTCGGAACCGCCGCGATTCTCGACGCCCCCTTCGCCGCCCTGGTCACCGCCACGATCACCCTCTTCTTCCTCGCCTGGCGGGCCACCGGTCCGATTCGGTTCGGCTGGCTCTTCGCCTCGGGTCTCGCCTGCGGACTCGCTTTTCTGACCAAGGGCTTTCTCGCGATCGCGATTCCCGGAATCGTCCTCGCGCCCTGGTTGGCGTGGGAGCGCGACTGGAAGGGGCTCTTCACCCTTCCCTGGGTTCCCGGCATCGTGGCGATCGCCACCGTCCTTCCCTGGGGAATCGCGGTGCATCTCGCCGCCCCCGAGTACTGGCACTACTTCTTCTGGGTCGAACACATCAACCGTTTCACGGGCGGGGCCCGTGCCCAGCATCCGGAACCATGGTGGTATTTCGTGCCGATCTTCCTGGGCGGTCTGTTTCCCTGGTGTCTGACGCTCCCCTTCGCGATCGGCGGATTTCGGCGGTTCGGCGGTTCACCGGAGACACGACTGCTGCTGTGCTGGGCGGTGATCCCGATCGTGTTCTTCTCGATCTCATCGGGAAAGCTCGCGACGTACATCCTGCCGTCGTTCGCGCCGGCGGCGATGCTGCTGGCCGTGGGCCTGGTCACCTACTTCAAGGGTGCACCCGGCAAGCGCACCCATGGCGATTGGCTTCTGATCCCGCTCGGCGGGATCCTCCTCCTGCTGACGCCGTTCATGCCCATCGATCCTTCGATCGGAAGCGCGTGGGAGGACGGCGCGGAATGGCGAATGGCGATCCTTGCCACCGCGCTCCTGGTGTGGGGACTCTTCGATCGGCTGTCCCAACGCACCGTCGATCCCGCCGAACGGGTCCTGCTGGGCTGCCTCGGACCGGCGCTGGTGTTCGCCGTGGCACCCGCCTGCCTTCCCACCGGATGGATGAAGATCTCCAAGGCGCCCGTCGCCTGGCTCGACACGATGGCGCCGATCGCATCCCGGAGCGTGGTGCTGGCGAAGGCGTCGACCATCCACGGCGCCGGCTGGGCCTGGCCGGATGCGGAGATCCGTCTGCTCGGGAGCCCCGGGGAACTCACCTGGGGCGTCGAGAACTTCGAGGAACATGCGGAATGGCACGTGGTCGAGGGCGAGCTCCTCGGGGTGCTCGGAACCGCGACCATGGACCACCCGGTGCTGGTGCTCACCGACCGCCCGGAGGAGCAGCAGGCCTGGCTCGAAGCGACCGTCGACGCGGCCGGACTTCCCAGGCCCGCCTACCGATCGGGACGGGACATCTTGATCGCGATCTGGCCGAAAGAGGCCCTCCGAGCGGACTGAGGACGGCGTGATCCGGGCTCAAATCCGCCTCCACGACCCAGAAAGCGGTCTGCAGGCGACCTTGAACTGGTTTGAATCGGAAGACGGATCTCCGACGAAGACATTTCCGTCGGAGATTTCTCGCGCCCTCAACTCTTTGCAAAGGAACGGGACCATGACCCCGAATCGATCGAACAACTCTCGCCGCTGGACCGCCGCCCTCGCCGGTACCGCCGCTGCGATCTCCGGCGTCTTCGTCTCAGCAACGGCCACCGCCGATGTCGGGAACATCCCGGAAACCGCGGTCGCCAGCGGCCGTCTCGACACCCTCGTCGCCGCGGTGCAGGCCGCCGGCCTCGCCGAGGCACTCTCTGGTCCCGGACCCCTGACCGTCTTCGCCCCCACGGAC
>CAJWFU010000515.1:0-2235 GCA_913031315.1 uncultured Phycisphaerae bacterium
CGTTCCTCGACCGGACCGCCGTCGCCGCCGACCGGATCGCGCCGATCGAGACGGAGTGTTCGCCGCCGATCAGAATGGGCATCGATCCACCCTCGATCACGGCCGTCACGACCCGCTCGACGACGTCCGCGAGCGATTCGGGATCACCGTCGTGGAGCACCGGCGGACCGGTGAGAATCCCCGATCGATACGGCTCGCTCAAGGTCTCGAGGTCGAACAGCTCGACTTCCGTACTCGCTTCGAGCAGCGCCGCAGGCCCGCGATCCGCACCCTTCCGCCAGGTGCTGGTCCGGTCGTACGGCACGGGGACGATCACCGCCGCCGGGACACCCGTCGGCGAATCGACGCCGAGAAACGCCGGCAGGACGACTTCATTGTGCTCGGTCATGGCGATGTGATTCCGGTCGGAAAGAGGTGGCGACGCTTCGGATTGTACGATTCGGGCCGGAGAAGGCGACCGAACCCTTCGCCTCCCGGTCACTCGCTCGGTCCATGTCGGGTAGATTCGAGGCATGAGCGCCGAACCGAGGACCGGACCGACCCTCCGCCAGTCCATGATCATGATCATCGCCACGAGTTTCGCGGCGTTTCTCTCCGGCGTGGCGGCGCTCTACTTCGTCTACGCCGACCGGGCGGGCGGAGGCGCGGGCGACTGGCTTTCCGGCCGGGAGGCGTTCCTCGGGATCTCCATCTCGGGCGTCTGGACGGTGATCCTCCCCGCCCTCGGCGTCGCCGTAACGATGCCCGCCATCGTCTGGCTTCAACGACGTTTCTTTCCCGGAACCGAAGGAACCGGCATTCCCCAGGCCATCGCCGCGATCCAGATCGGCGAGCGACCCGAACGCGGACTCATGCTCTCGGTTCGAATCGCGCTCGGAAAGATCCTGCTTCTGAGCATGGCCCTCATCTCCGGAATCACCGTCGGACGCGAAGGGCCCTCCGTCCACGTGGCCGCGTGCTGCATGCACCTCAGTCGTCGATTCTGCCGCTTTCATCCTTGGCTCGTCCAGCGGGGTCTCATCCTCGCAGGATCGGCCGCGGGCATCGCGGCGGCGTTCAACGCACCGGTCGCGGGCGTGATCTTCTGCTTCGAGGAGGTCGGCCGGATCTTCGACAAGCAGAGCGCCACCGCGATCATCCGCACCGTGGCGATCGCGTGTCTGGTCGGCGTGGTCTTCCTCGGCGATTACGAGTTCTACGGATCGAGCAACAGCGGTGCGGGGCTTCCGCTCTCGATCGACGGTGATCTCGGCGCCTGGCTGCTCGAACTGCGACAGTGGATCGCGGTTCCGGTGGTCGGCGTCCTCGGTGGATTCCTCGGCGGTTGGTTCGGTCGGGGCGTGGTCGGCGGCAGCCGGCGACTCGCGCCGTTCCTCGTGGCGAATCCGCTCCGCACCGGAATCGTCCTCGGGCTGGCCCTCGCCGCCACCGGCGTCCTCTCCGGCGGGTCGAGCTACGGTGGCGGCCACGATCAGGCCGAACGCATGCTGGAGACCGCGGCGGCGACCAACGCTCCCATCGCGATCTGGAGCGATCCGCTCGGCAAGCCCGTGGCGAGCTTCACCAGCCTGATCAGCGGAATCCCCGGCGGCCTCTTCGATCCGAGCCTCGCGGTGGGCGCCGGTCTCGGCCAGATGACGCATGGCTTCTTCGAAGCCACCATCGCCCCCGGAATCGGCCTGCCCGAATTCATGCTGATCTTCATGGCCGCCTACTTCGCGGGCGTCGTCCAGAGTCCGATCACCGTCTTCGCGATCCTCTTCGAGATGACCGGGGCCTACGGGATGATCCTGCCGCTCATGTTCGCCGCCGCCCTCGGCGCGGCCGTGGCGAGTCGCATCTGCGAGCCGTCCATCTACGAGGCGCTCGCGGCCTCGTTCCTCGAGGCCAAGGGCGTTCGGACCGGGCCCGATCCCGGGACCGGGACCAGGACCGACTGATCCCGACGGCCGTCCGCCTGCGGTCAGTCGCGATCCGGCTCGAGGTAGGTGTAGCCCGCCAGTCCGGTCTCGAACGCCGACACCATCTCCCGACACTCGCGGGCGGTGATCGAACCACGATGGACCGAACGTTCGCACTCCTTGCGAATCGCCCTGGTCAGCGCCGTCGAGTCGTACTGCATGTAACCGAGGACTTCGCGGACGGTGTCCCCCTCCACGATCTCCTCGATCCACCAGCTTCCCGAGTCGTCGACCCGGACGTGGGCGACGTGGGTGTCGCCGAAGAGGTTGTGGA
>CAJWFU010000516.1:0-2234 GCA_913031315.1 uncultured Phycisphaerae bacterium
GAGCTTCCGCCGGAAGCGACCGAGATCAAGCCGCATCCGAAGGGCATCGAACTCGGCACGCTCATTCAGATGCTGGAGCGAACCTCGAAGACCCAGCTGGGGGCGTTCTTCAAGGAAGAGTTCTGTCGAGTCGGACCTCGGGTGGCGAAGGACATCTGTGCAAAGTCCAATCTGACCGACCGAACCTGGGTCAAGCAGGTCGGCCACGATGATGCGGAGCGTCTTTTCAAGGCGATCCAGGATGTTCGGATCATGGCTCCGCCGACGGATTGTCTGGTACCCATCGGAACGCGAGCGATGCTGGCTGGTCTCCTCAAGGAGGTGAAGGCCGAATTCTTCGCGGCGAGCAGCCGACCGGCGGCGGTCTATCGCGGGAATCCGTTCCTGATCGAAGTCGGAATCGCCTACGGCGGTCAACTTGCCGGAGACGATCTGGCCCGGGTGATTCGCTTCGCGAATCGGGTTCCGCTGCTGTACCAGCAGTCAGCCTGCTGTTCCTTCAAGGCGGTGGTCGAGGCGGGGTGGAGGAATTACGGCCTCCAGCAGGCGCGAACCGCCCTGCCGACCGGACCGCTGGTGGTGATGATCCACATGGCGAGCACCTGGGTGCCGTTCACCAGTGAATCGAAAGAGGCGATCGCCGACTACGACGAGATTCGCAAGGAGATGAAACTCGCGCTCCAGGAATGCGGGCGGAAGCTCGGAACCTACCTCCGCCGACGGCAACGAATGCGGCGGGAATCCGAGCGGCGTCACGTGTTCACCCGCTACATCGGTGAGATCGCCATGGCCTGCGAACGGATCACCGGCTCGGACGGTGAGGGGGTTCAGGAGGCCCTGCGAGAGATCGCTGCCAGCAAGACCGCGGAAGCCGACCACCAGTTGGACGACGAGGGGCGGGTGATCGATGATGGGGGCCGCCTGGCCAACGATGATGACGTGATCATTCTCGACGGCAATGGCGATGAATCGGGGGGTTCGGACGAGTCCGCGGGTGGAACGCTCTTTGAATCCGGGGCGTCCGGCCGCAAGAAGCGGGCGGGCTCGAAGAAGGCCGGGCGACGCAAGGCATCGAAGGGGAGGACCCGCTGATCGCGGGGCACGAGAACATGGCGACCAAGAAGACCGGATCCAAGAAGACGACAACCAAGAAGGCAGGGACCAAGAAGTCCGCCGCCAAGAAGACCTTGCGCCGGAAGCGAACCGGTGTGGCCCCGGTGGTTCACGACGCCGCCGACAAGGCCAAGATCGACGCGGAGACGATCAAGAGCATCGAGACGCTGGCCGAGGGCGTGGTGAAGCAGAGTCTCCGCAAGACCGACCCTTCCTTCGACGTCCCGACTCGTTCGCGGTCGAACGTCCATTTCGACAAGAAGGCTCGGGTTCTGAGGATGGGGGACTCCGCTCAGCAACGATTCCTCTTCAACCTCGGGCAGGCGAAGAAGTTCATGCAGACCATCCTGGTGGCGGATGGCTGCCGGGATCTCGTTCGGGCGGGAAAGACGCTCAGTCTTCGTGGCATGTACTACAAGAGTCTGCACACGATCTCGGGCACCAAGGAAAAGACTTTCGAGGCGCAGGACGAGTCCGATGCGGTGCTCGAGGATCTCGAGGTCACGTTGGACGCACTCCGAGAGAACCTGCACGTGTTCGCGAAGAAGCGAGGCACGATGGTGGGGAACATCACGGTGTTCGACAACGGTGACGAGATCAATTGTCGCAAGATGGGGACGGGGGGCTACGCCATCCCTTCGATCTGCGAGCCCAACGTCATCGGTTTCGGGAAGTGCGAGGCGGACTTCGTCCTGCACGTGGAGAAGGACACGGTATGGAGCCGGTTCAACGAAGATCGATTCTGGGAGACGCACAACTGCATCCTGACCGAGGGATCCGGTCAGCCGCCTCGTGGAGTGCGGCGAATGCTCCACCGATTGAACTCCGAGCTTGGCCTTCCGATCATCTGTCTCCTCGACTGTGATCCCTGGGGGCATTACATCTACAGCGTGATCAAGCAGGGATCCATCAACCTGGCGTACGAGAGTGGTCGAATGGCCATTCCGGATGCTCGATTCATGGGCATCCGGGCCGATGACTACGCTCGCTGCGAGTTGAGCGACGATGTGAAGATCGAATTGGATGACCGTGATCGGAAGCGGGCGAAGGAGATCGCCGAATATCCATGGTTCGCAGACCGCAAGCCGTGGCAGAAGGAGATCAAGCGGATGCTCTCGAAC
>CAJWFU010000517.1:0-2228 GCA_913031315.1 uncultured Phycisphaerae bacterium
CAGCTTGAGCCGGGCATCCGCCAGGTCCCGATTCCATTTCGCGATCCGGATCGAGGCGGTGTTCACCGCACCCGCCCCGCGAAGCAGCGGCTGCGAGATCGAAAATCTGAGATTCGACTCCCACGGCGCCACCTGGCCGCCGGCAAATCCCGACCCGAGATCGCTCTGCGTGGCGAGCGTGTCGACCGTGATCGTCCCGCCGCTCGCGAGGGGTAGCCGGATGCCCGCGAGGAACTCGTCGCTGCTCGTCGGATCACCCTGCTCCAGATTGGTGATCACGCCCTGGTCGTTCCGGGTGTAACCCGCGAAGACGGTCGACTCGAACTTGGCCTCCTCCGCGCCGAGGTTCGCCCGGGCGATCTCGGGCGAGACGAGTTCGGTCTGGAGTTCGAGGTTCCCCTCGATCACGGCTCGACGGACCTCGGCGATGCCGATGGCCCGGGATTCCTCGGGCGTGGTGATCGGCAACCGATTCGCCAGTGCCGCCTCCATCGCCTCGTCCGGGCCTTCCAGAGGCTCCGTGCTTCGGGTGGCGAGATCCACCGCCGAAATCACACCGACCTGCTCCGGCGCGGGCCGCCAGTACGGCGTCTTCGGTTTGAAGAGTCCGTCGCAGCCCGTGGCGAGCAGGAGACCGAATGCGGAGGCGAGCGTGATCGCCCGCTTCGACGGACGACGAGCGATGATGTCGATCGGAGAATGTGTCATTCGTGTCGCAACGCCTCGATGGGGTCGAGCCGCGATGCCTTGATGGCGGGGAACATCCCGAAGACCACCCCGACGGCGGCGCTGAAGCTGAAGCTCATGACGATCGCCCACAAGGGGACGTGCGCCTCCTCGAGACCGGCGTCCGGAATCAACGTCAGCCCGAACGCCATCGTCTCCCCCGCCGCCACCCCCAACGCCCCACCGACCAGACAGAGCACCACGGCTTCGAGCAGGAACTGCAGCAGGATCGCCGACGGCGTCGCACCCACCGCCTTGCGAAGACCGATCTCCCGGGTCCGCTCGCTGACGGAGACGAGCATGATGTTCATGATCCCGATGCCCCCAACGAGAAGACTGACCCCGACGATCCCACCGGCGATCGCGGTGATGCCGGCCGCGAGGGCTCGGAACTGGTCGATGAACTGGTCGATGGCGGCGACCTCGAAGGTGTCGGGCTCGCCGGGCCCGAGTCCGCGCATCTTCCGAAGCACGAACCGGACCTCGCTGATCGCCTCGTCCGCGACGTCCGGAGACTCGATCATCGCCGAGATCCGAAAGAAGAAGTCGTCGTCCTTGAGGCGTGCCGCGACCGCGAACGGTATGAAGACCTCGGCCCGGGAGGTGCTGATGCCGAGGATCGTCGACTGGATCGTCTCCACCACTCCCACCACGAGATACCGTCTTCCGCCGAGCAAGA
The DNA here is from genome assembly GCA_913031315.1 of uncultured Phycisphaerae bacterium. GTDB lineage: Bacteria > Planctomycetota > Phycisphaerae > Phycisphaerales > SM1A02. The sequence goes on from CAJWFU010000517.1 coordinate 1,406, forward strand.
CGTGCGACCCGACCGGATCGCGGCGGAGCCGGAGCTCCTCGATCGCCGCCTCGTTCAACAGGCACACCTGGCGGGCGTTCGATTCGTCGATCGAGTTGAAGGGCCGACCCGCGATCACCGCCCGATTCTCGGTCTCGTGCCACGCGGGTCGGATGCCGGTCACGTTGAGCCCCTCGATCAGGCGGTCGCCGTACTGCGCACTGAGGCCGAGGGAAGTCACGGGCGTGAGGCTGCGTATGGACGGGCAGTTGGCCTCGATGGCCTCCACCTCCTCGAGCTTGAGCCGCACGTCCTTCCACGGGTAGGCGTTCTTCGGCATGTCGTCGGGGCGGTCCGGAAAGATGAACAGCCGGTTCGCCCCGAACGACTCGAACTCCGAGAGCACCTTGGTCTTGAGTCCGGACAGGGCCGCGATCACCGCGGTGACGCTCGCCACCCCCACGATGATGCCGAGCGCCGTCAGCAGACTCCGACCGAGATTGGCGCGGATCTGCGAGAACGCGAGGATGGTCCCCTGGATCCAGAAGACGGGATTCAACATGCGTCCTCCGTCCTCGAACCGGTCTCCAGCAGCCGTCCGGCGGGATCCTCCTCGATCGGAAGATCACTCGCGATCCGGCCATCGTGAAGGCGGATCACGCGTCGACAATGCGCGGCCACCTCGTCTTCATGAGTGACGATGATCACCGTCTGTCCTTCGTCGTGGAGACGCGCGAACAGGGCGAGGATGTCGGCCGTGGTGGTGGAATCAAGATTGCCAGTCGGCTCGTCCGCAAGCAGGATGGCGGGCCGATTGAGCAGGGCCCGGGCGATCGCGACCCGC
>CAJWFU010000518.1:0-2218 GCA_913031315.1 uncultured Phycisphaerae bacterium
TGGGGGCTGGCGGTGCAGGGTCATGCGTGAGTCGCAGTGGCGGCACTCGGCGATCCAGCCGCATTGATGACACGCCAGCGAGGGGGAAAATCCCCGGCGATTGATGAAAACCAGAACCTGTCCTTCTGCTTTCAGGGCCTGACGAATGACGTCGATCGCGGTTCCCGGCTGGTGGGACCCTCTGGTCGCCCGGATGGCAAGTCCCCGGCAACGAATGGCGCCCCGGAGATCCTTCCAGCCCACGAAGCCGTTCCACCACGCTCGAATCCCGGCGAGCGGCTCCCGCCCCGGATCGACCAGGCGGTGTCGACCCTCGTCGGTCACCACCACGGCGCCGGGGACGAACGCATTCCGGGGAAGCTCCGACCTCGGCACCAGCTTTTCCAACGCTTCGTAATTCGACATCGAGACCTGGAAGCCGAGGTCGCAGGAGACGCCCTCGATCCGGGTGCTTCCCAGGCGACCTCCAACCCGATCAGTGGCCTCAAGAATTCGAACCTCACGCCCGGCGGATTGCAGGGTTCGGGCACACGCGAGGCCGGCGGGGCCGGCTCCGACGATGAGGACGGGATGGGCGGTCATGAGATCAGGCTCCGGGGCAGAGGTCAGTCCGACCCTTGCATCATCGCTTGAATCTCTCGTCTCGTGGCGGCGTCTCGTTCCCAGCGTCCACCGACCGACCGGGTCCGCATCACCGCTCCGTGGGCCTTGGCCCCCCGGATCTGCATGCAAGAGTGCGTCCCCTCGATCAAGACCAGCACCGCGGATGGGTCGAGGTGTTCTTCGATGGCCTCTCGGATCTCCCGGGTGAGACGTTCCTGTTGCTGCGGGCGGCGGGCGATGATCTCGACCGTGCGGGCAAGCTTCGAGAGTCCGACCACTCGGTCGTGCTGAGGTTGGTAAGCGATGTGCACCACTCCGGTGAAGGGAAGCAGATGGTGCTCGCACATGCTGGTGAAGGGGATGTCGCTGACCATGACCGGGTCCTCGCCCTCCTGAGGAAACTGTCGCCCGAGATGGGAGGCGGGCGATCTTCCGATCCCACTGAAGAGCTCCTGATAGGCCCGAGCGACCCGGGAAGGGGTTTCCTCGAGCCCCTCACGGGTAGGGTCCTCGCCGACGGCGAGCAGGATTTCGCGTACGGCCCGCTCGATCCGAGGGAGGTCGACCTCCCTGTCACTTTCCTCGAGTTGCGACGAACTTCGCTCCTGGATCACGATGGCCTCCACGGGTCAGGGATGGGGTCATGAATTTCGCTACCCGACAGTTCGCCGAATACGACTTGAGCGATTCATCAAGGATGAAAATTTCAGCGTGGTTTGACGCACGCTCGAATTCGGATCTCACCGCGGGCTCGATCGGGGTTCACTGGTCTCCCGTTCTGGATGATCTCGACCCGTCCGGCGGCGGCAAGACGCCGGGCGGCTCGGCGGGCGGGCTCGAGCAGGTTCGCCCATTGCTCCGGGGATGCTCGGCGGGCGACCTCGGATGGGCAGATCGAGTGATTGCGGGTTCCCGACTTCAAAAGTTGGGTGATGATCGACTCCAGCGAACGATCGGTGTCGCGAATCCCCGAACGCCGACAGGCTTGAGAGCAGTAGCGGACGGAATCCCAGTCTCGGGCCCACTTCTTCCGCCAGGCGAAGGATCGGCCGCAGGCCACGCAGGTTCGACTGGGAAGTGGGGTGGACATCAGGCGAAACCGAAAAGGGTTTCCGCGGCGTCGTCGGCCACCGCGGCGGTTGGATCGCGGAGAATGGCGCCCGCGGCGGCGATGCCGCTTTCCATCGCGTGCTCGACTCGACCGCCAAGGCACCAGTCTCCACATGCCAGCAGGGTGCGGTCTCGCGATGCGAGGTGATCGACTTCGAGGGGTTGGCTCGTGAGTGCAAACCGCCAGCGGTGAGCATCGCCCGGGGCGGGTTCTGCGCCGAGTAGAGACGCCGCGAGAGCCCGCAGTCCTGGCTCGACTTCGGTGCGATCGGATTCGAGGTTCGCCCGCGTCCAATCGGGAGAGGCGTGCATGGTCCACGCGCCGTGATCCTCGCGGCCGGGTCGGCTTGCTTCGCGGGCGAGCCAACGAACGTCGGGCGTGGGGTCCACCGCGACGTCGAACCCCGGATCTTCCTTGATGCCGTCGATCATCAGGGTCCAGGTCGGATCAACCATCACCTGGTCCAGCGCGGTGAGGATGGGTCTCTGATCGCAGGAATCGAAG
>CAJWFU010000519.1:0-2213 GCA_913031315.1 uncultured Phycisphaerae bacterium
CCGCGGTGGGTTTCACGGAACGCTTCGACGAGACGTTCCAACTTTTTCGTACCGAACTCGGTTGGCCACGGCGAGGGTACATGCCGTGGAACGTCGCACCGAAGAAGGGCGGCGGATCTTCAACCCCGCCGGATCTGCTCGCCCTGATCGCCGAGCGAAACGCCTTCGACCTGGAGCTCCACGCTCACGCCATGCAACGCTTCGATGCTCGAATCGCGGAGCTCGGTCCGAGTTTCCAAGCGGCGGTCGAGCGGAGTCGTCGGTTCAATCGGAACTGGTATCGGCACTGGCACCGATTCGGGATCGTTCCCTTTCGTTCCACGAAACGCAAGCTGGTCTCGATTCAAAGGAATCTCTCGTCGCCGCCGACCGGCTGATCCCGCGCACGATTTCGCCGCGACATGACCGGGAGACGGGATCCCAGTTCGGCTCGATCCAGCCCCGGGATCCCCCCCGCCCGTCCTTCGAATCCGATTGCCCGCACCCGGCGGCCGGCACTTCGCCGGTGTCGGTTTCGAATTCCAGCCACGATCCCGACGAGCCACCACACCGCATGTCAATAAAACTTGACAACGACGCCGTGTCAAGTATCTTTGACATCATGAAGCCAGACGAACACCCGACCATTGAAACCTCGTTCGGAGAAAAAAGCATCTGGATACAGCTTGCAGCCATGCTGCTCGTGTTCGGCGGCTACCTGATCGTCGCGGGCACGATGCTGGTTCGCGATGCGGGGGCCATCGGCCCGTTCATCCCGTTGTTCATCGCCGCGACCATCCTGATGATCGTGGTGAACGTCGCTGGCCATGCGGTCGCAGCCGCGATGACCAGCCCCGAAGATTGTGACGAACGCGATCGACTGATCTCGTGGCGGTCCGAAGCACGATCGGCATGGATGCTCGGCACTGGCGTGATCATCGCCATCGGATGCCTGGCCCTGTCGATCACTCCTGCATGGATCGCCAACATCCTGCTCCTGTCGATGTTCCTCTCCCAGGTGATCTGCTACACGCTCCAGCTCGTCGCCTATCGACGGGGCTTCTGAGATGGGCCGGGACAAGACCAGAATTCGCAACCGCATCCGGACCCTTCGCCGTCTCGCCGACGGGATGACCCAGCAGCAGCTCGCCGATCGAATCGGCGTCACCCGCCAGACCGTCAACGCCATCGAGGGTGAAAAATACTCGCCGTCCCTCGAAGTCGCCTTCCGCATCGCCCACACGTTCGGGCAGCCACTTCACGATGTCTTCGAGTACGAAACGCCGAAGCAGCGAAAATGACCGTCTGCATCGGGCCGGCCGACGGGTTCCGGCCAGGTCGCGTCCGGGGAAGATCTCTTTCGAATCCTGCTTCATGTCGATGGCGGGCCGGGACCGTGCCGCAGCCGCATCGAACCCGGTCGAGCCTGACACCCTGCGATCCCGAGTTCAGTTTGGTTCAGAGATCCGTGTTCTCGAGTCCGAGCGCTCGGCGGATGTCGGCGACCTGCCCGAGATGCACGCCCTCGTGCGCCGTCATGGCGTAGGTCGCGAACTGCCCGACTTTGGCGTACCGCCGGCGAACGAGTTCCATTTTCGGTTCGACCTCGAGGTCCTTCGCCGACAGAGTCGGAATCAGGGCTGAGAGTCGAGCGTGGGAGATCTCCAACTGGGCGAGCAGTTCAGGGAGCGGCGGATAGGCACCGACGTCGCTGGTGATCGGCATCCCGGGGAAGAACCGCTCCATCCACTCGGGAGGGAACACCTGCGCTTGACCGAGCTCCATCGCCACGACGTCCGACGTAAGGGCGAGGTGGCCGATCGACCACGCGACATGGTTGACCAGTCCACCGGGCTGGGCGACTCCCTGCTCGGGCGTGAGGCCCTCGACCAGGTGACCAGCATGCCGAAGATTGAAGGCGTAGACGAAGAGCAGATGATCGATCATGAGGCTTTCTCCAAGGTCTGACCGGTTGAGGCTAACACAACCCACCATCGCCTTGGTCTCACGGAATTCACCTCGGCGAAGTCTTTCCGGGAACCCGCCCCCGGAACTCCTGCTGACGCCGGTGATTGGTGCCGGCGACGCTGCGCGATCCCCGTTTTCTGGTTCGGCTCGAAAAATGACGACCAGGGTCCAGAACCGATCGCCGGTTCCAGTCGACGAAGCCGTCGACTGAAGCCTCCAATCCTTCCTCTCGCGTTTACCGGCCTCTACGGGGGCTCCCCCGGGGA
>CAJWFU010000520.1:0-2140 GCA_913031315.1 uncultured Phycisphaerae bacterium
TTCCACGAGGTGTCCCGCCGGATCCGCATCGGCGAACACGCTCGATCCGAGCGGCATGAATTCGATGAAGCGGACCGTCCAGTCTCGCTCGCGGGCGAGGGCGGCGAATGCCGGGGCCTCGTCTTCGTTCACGCCCCGGATCACCACCACGTTCAGCTTCACCCGGCCGAACGCAGCGGCGGTCGCCTCGAGCCCGCGCTGGAAGATCTCGAATCGGCCGCCTCCCGTGATCTCCCGATACCGGTCAGGTTGAAGACTGTCGACCGACACCGTCACCCGATCGAGCCCCGCCTCGCGAAGCGGAGCCGCGAGACGATGCATCTGAAGCCCGTTGGTGGTCATCGAGATCTCGGAGTCGCCGATGCCTCGAAGCCGCCGAATGATCTCCAGCAGTTCCCCTCGAACGGTCGGTTCGCCGCCGGTGATCTTGAAGTACCGGACGCCGATTCGATGGGCGTAGGTCGCGATTCGTTCAAGCTCGGAGACCGAGAGCAGCGTGTCCTTCGGTTCGAACGCGACGCCACCGTCCGGCATGCAGTAGCCGCAGCGGAGATTGCAGCGGTCGGTGATCGAGATACGCAGCATCCGCACCGAATCGAGGGATCTCGGTCCGGCCGCGAATCGAGGTCTCGAGGTCGCGGCCTGGATCACGTCGAGCGGGATGTTGGCGGCGGATGTCGTCACGACCTGATGGTACTCCGGGGAGGATCCGGAGGGCACCATGATCTTCGCCAGGTTCAGGCGGCCGCGGCGGGCGGCGTGCGCGGCTGGCCGGGGGTCAGCACGAGGCGAAGCTGTCCCTCGATGGCATCGCGAAGGTCGGCGGCGACCAACGGCTTGGAAACCACCTCGATTCCCGCCATGTCGTCGATGCGACAGATTTCGAGGCTTGCCGCGCCGAGCTCACTCAGCAGCAGGAAGGGGGTGGTCGATCGCGTTCTGACCCTGCGGGCAAGGACCCCGCCGTCACCGCCCGGCATGTTGAGGTCGGCGACGACCAGATCGAAGCGGCTGCGGGAGAACTCCCGCCACGCCGTCGCGCCGGTGGTGGCGGTGATGAAACCACATCCGAGTCCACTCACCACGTTGACGATGGCCTGGACGTCCTTGTGGTCGTCGTCGGCGATGAGCAGGGTTGGCCCGGTTCGATTCCGCATGGCGGTCGAGTTCCCATTTCCCCGGCGTCGATGTGCGATCATTCGATTCGGCCAGGAGTCCCAAATCAGGACCCACGTCGCCGTACGAGACGCATCGACGAGCAATGGCAACGTCTTCAGGAGTTCCCGGCATTTCGAGCGCAATCCGAAGCCCGGGGTTCAGAAGCCGCGGCTCGGACCGGTCGATGGATCCATCGACGGATCCCGCCCGGGATCCGCGCCTGGCTCGAGCCCGGGATCGGTTGCTTCCGGCAGCCCGGGATCCGCCACGCCGACCGGCGCTGGAGCACCCTCCACCGCCGCCCCGGGGGTCCCGGTTCCATCCTCCGCTTCAACCGCTTCCGCAAGCCCTCGGGCGGTCGCGTCCGGCGCACTCGCGCCGGCCCTGGCACGTTCCGCGGCGACCCTGTCGCGGGCCACTTCCGCACGCAGCAGCACCGCGTCGGCGTCGGCGGATTCGACGACGAGCTGGAAGTGCCAGACATTTCGACTCTCGATCTCCGCCGGTACGAGCTCCGCGAGGAAATCGGGGCCCGGCAGGTCCCAGATCGGCGCCCGCGCGGAACGGCCGGTCATCACCGGCTCCCAGCCGGGCTTTTCGACACGAACGTCGTAGGTGCCGTAATGGAGGATCTCGACTTCGCAGGGCGTCGACCCCACTTCACGATCGTTCATCCAGACGACGGCGCCATCGGGGTCCGAGGTGATCTGAACGACCCGCCGGACGCACCCCGCCCCGAAGGCGAGCATCACCCCGAAGAGCACCATCGAGAGCGATCGCGGAATGTCGGCGTTTCTGGTGTTCACGCCTCGTTTGTAACGGGCCGCGGGAAGGCTGGCAAGCCGTCGCCGGAACCAGCGGCCGTCCCCGGTTAGAATGACCGTCGATGGCACTCCTCGAAGTTCAAGATCTCCAGAAGACCTACGGCGGCCGCAGCGTCGTCGATGGCGTCGGATTCACGGTCGAAGCCGGCGAGATCGTC
>CAJWFU010000521.1:0-2132 GCA_913031315.1 uncultured Phycisphaerae bacterium
AAACCACCATTCCGAAATCCTCTTGGTGCCAGACGAATCACGGCCCGCTCCGCAGCGCAAAACCCAGACACGAGCATCACGAATCCAAATCTTTCTGGCAAGGTGGACTTCAACCCTCAAGGAGCTGATTCCGTTCGCATCCCCCCTCCCAGGACTTTGCCCAGCACCGCCCCCGAGGTCATCAAAGCCGCGGATTGGATGATCGCCGACGAGCGTCCGATAGTATTTTATTAAGGCCTCTCTCGAACCAACGAGCCGATCTCGCACCGGCCTGGTCGTCTCTCGTAAGATCGCTCACGTGCCCGAAGACACCCTTCAAATCCCACTGGACCACGACCTCGAGCGACTCCTCACCCTCGCCGCGGCCACTGGTCAGCCGGGCATCTCGACCATGACGCCGGCTCGGGCCCGGCAGTGGGCGGATGACTCCTTCACTCCCGCGGGGGAGCGACGAAAAATCGCGTCGGTTCAAAGCCTCACCGTGGCCGGCGGTGATGGTCCGATCCCGGCTCGAATCTACGACCCCGCGCCGGAATCGACGCTTCCGCTGCTGGTGTATTTCCACGGCGGTGGATGGGTACTGGGCTCTCTGGATCAATCCGACGACGCGTGCCGACGTCTGGCGATCGAAACCCACGCACGGGTGATTTCGGTCGACTACCGACTGGCTCCGGAAGCGCCGTATCCGGCCCCATGCGATGATGCGATCGCCGCCACTCGGGATGTCATTTCCCGAGCATCCGAACTCCGCGGACGCCCCGAGCGAATCGGTGTCTCGGGTGACAGTGCCGGTGGACATCTCGCCGCCGTGGCCGCCATCGCGATGCGGGACCGCACCGACCACCCCCCGCTGGCCTGCCAATTCCTCATCTATCCAGTGACGGATTGCGATTTCAAACGCCCGAGCATGATCACCAACGCATCCGGAAGGCTTCTCGAAACCGCCGGCATGGAGTGGTTCTGGAATCACTTCTGTCCCGACCGGGACCAAAGGACCGAGTGGAAGGCCTCACCGATTCGAGTTGCCGACCCGGCGGGTCTGCCACCAGCGATCATCGCCCTCGCTGCGCACGATCCTCTGTATTCCGAGGGCATCGCCTACGCCCGACGACTCCAGGATGCCGGCGTCACCACCACGGTCCGAACGGCTCGAGACCTGATCCATGGCTACTACGGCCTGACCCAGGCCAGCCCGCGGGCCGACTCCGAAGTGTCGACCCTCAACCGGCTGGTCCGCGATGTGCTCCATTCGAGTTGATCCCGCCGCGCCGCGGAACCATGAAAAACCCCCCGGAGCAGACTCCGGGGGGTTCTTCGAACGAATGATTCCGACCCAGGGTCTCAACCACCCTCCATTGGGTCCGCACCGGCCGGCATGGCCTTGGCGGCGCGACGTTCGAGTTCCTGAGCCGCGTAGAGCATCGCGTCGCGATCCTCCTCCGGAGCCGATGCCGCCTGCGTGCGAAATTGCGTCGCGATCGCTGGGTACGCGAACGCACGCTGCATTTCCGGGACCTGCGATTCTATCTGCGTGAAGACCTCCTGGATCTTCGCCCGCTGGGCTTCATCGAGTGCGTCGAAGGAGATCGTGGTCTCCACGACGGCCGGTGGTGCTGACGCGGGGTCCCACGCCTTCACCCCTTCGAAATCGAGCCCACCGAGGTTCCGAAGCTGGGCGGTCGAGGCGGCGATCTCCCCCACCATCGGCTCGACCCGACCACCAAGGTGCTCGGCCAGGAACGCCTCCACCACCGCGTTGAAGGCGTTGTTGTTCTCCGGCTTGGCGAAGCCGTGACCTTCATCCGGGAAGACGACGTAGGTGACGGGAATTCCGCTCGCTTCCATCGCCTCGACGATCTGATCGCTTTCGGAGATCTTCACCCGCGGATCATTCGCGCCCTGCCCGATGAGCAGCGGACGAGAGATCCGATCGACGTGCATGAGCGGAGAGATCGAATCAAGGTACGCCGGATCGTCCTGCGAGCCGACGCGGGTCTCGAACATCACCTTCATCGGGGCCCAGTACGGCGGAATGGTCGAGAGCAGGGTCGAGATGTGTGACGGGCCGACGATGTCGACGCCGCACGCCCAGAGTTCAGGGTCCCGAGTCATGCCCGCGAGCGTCGCGTAGC
>CAJWFU010000522.1:0-2092 GCA_913031315.1 uncultured Phycisphaerae bacterium
CGATGCCGGGGATCGAGGAGTTCATCGTGATGCCGTACTGCAGGAGGAATTCCAGGTTCGCTTCTCGGATGTCGGCGGCGAATTCCACTGGTGCGCCATAGGTGTTGGCCACGGCTCGGATGCCTTCGGTTCGAGCGGTACCGATGATCTCGGGCATGCTCTGCACCAGGGTTTCGTAACGCAGAATGGCGTCCAGATCCGCGGTCACCTCGTCCCGGACTTCTTCGAGGTCGGTGGGGGCGTGGGACGGATCGACTTCGGTGATCCGGGTGATGACCAGATCGCCTTCGGGTGTGTTGAGCGAGGGTAGTGAAACGAAGGCCTGGACCGGAATCGTGTCGCTACCGCCGAATTCCTTCAGGGCGGGAATCAGATCAGCGGTGGTGGTACGTGTGCGGCCGAAAAGTTCGGTGCTTGCGTTGGAGAGGAGTCCGAAGCGATCGGCATCTCGAAGGTCCTCCGCGATCAGCCATTCCTCGGAAGACTGCTGGACGGCCGGAGCCGGGATGTCGAATTCTTCGCCGATGTCCGTCGCGAGCGTGCTCAAGGCGAGCCGTCGGGTCGACCAGTCTTCAGGAAGTTCGAAATGCAGACCTCGACGGTCGAGACTTCGTCGCGGGAATTGGAGGCGGTCATCGGCGAATTTCGCGATGGCCTGCATCCGCGCGTCCACGAGGTCCGCCAGGATCAACTCCCGAACCTTGTCGGCTCGGGTGGCGAAGGTGCCCGAGGTGGATCCGGTCGAGATCGAGCCGCCGCCGAACCGTTCCGGGTTCCGCTGGTAGGCCTTGCGGAGTTCGATCGGGCCGAGGCCGGGATCGTCGTCCATCGAAGCCACGATTTCACTGCGGGGAATCGACATCCACTCGATCTTGAATCGATCCGGAATGCGATACCCGAAGCCCTGATCGCCTTCGCCGGCGAGCGACTCGCCGTGACTGGTGAGCTGGGCCACGAGGGCTTCCTCGTCCGCCTTCGTCACGGGAATCGACTCGAGGGTTCGGGCGTCCAGCACGACGACGTCTGCGGCGACGCCGAGCGACTTGCGGGCCGCGGTGCCTCGAAGCCGGGTGTCGCTGAAGCGACCGGCGCTGGAGACCAGGGAGATGAGTCGTCCGACGCCCTGGATCTGAGCCAGCGTCTCGAGGGTCTGCGGGTAGCTGAGGCCGGCCTGGCCCCCGAGCAGAACGACCACCTGCTCCGGGGTGATGCCTTCGCCGCTGTTGGTGGCCAGCTGCTGGGCGAAGATGAGGCCGGAGCCCGGTCCCCCGATCAGTCCGGCCGCTTCGGCTTCACGGAGCAGGAGGAACCAGTGAGCGGGATCGCTGCCGGCACCGATTCGGTTCAGCATGTTCTGGGGACCGAGGCTGTCGATCAGCCGGACCTGCCGTCGGAAGAAGTCCGCCTCGCCGGCAGTCAGGGTCGCCGGGGGCGCGCCCACGGTGGCCCAGGTGGCGCCGGTCTGGGCGCTGTACTGCGAGAGCCCTTGGATCGCCTGCGGCACGAGGAAGGTGATCAGCAGCAGGGAGCCACCGATCGCGAGGATCCACTTGTCGTACTTGCGCAGGAACTTGAACATGGTGTAGGTGCTCGGCGGTCTTGGTGGGTCGGCGGACGCGGATGTGAGACACGGGCCGTCTCGTTGAACCCCGGAAAAGGCCGGAGCCTCGGTTGGGGGGGACGAGACGACCCGTGAAAGTGGGGCCGCGAGTCGCCGCCAATGGCGGCGGCCGACGGGATCAGCGGTAGAATTCGACGATCAGATTGGTGTTGACGTCGAAGGGGATCTGGTCGGAAGTCGGATGAGCCACCACCTTCGTGGTGAGCTCGGAGGGGTTGACTGAGAGCCAGCCTGGGACCACGTGACCGGCCAGGGATTCCATGTTCTCGCGAGCGAGGGTGTGGATCTTGTCCCGAAGCGTGATCTCGTCGCCGACCTTCACCGCGAAACTCGGGCGGTCGACCTTCTTGCCATTCACCATGACGTGGCCATGGGTGACCATCTGGCGGGCGGCCCAGACCGTGCGGGTGAGACCGGCGCGACGAAGCATGTTGTCGAGGCGACACTCGAGAAGCTGCAGGAGCAGCTCGC
>CAJWFU010000523.1:0-2089 GCA_913031315.1 uncultured Phycisphaerae bacterium
CGGGGCTCGCGAAGGCCGAACAGGAGGATGTCCGGAAGCGCGAAGCGGCGATGGCCGTGGTCGGCGAAGAACGCCGCACCGGCGGTCCGAATCCGTCCCTGGCTCCGCTTGGTCCCGCCAGTGTGGACGTCGAACTCGCGGAGGTGCACGACACCATCGCGGACGAACTTCTGATGTGCGCCCGCTACGCGCAGGCTGCGGTCGGAGGCTCCATCGATCGAATGGTGATGATCGGGGGTGAGTCCCACAGCCGGCGATTCGCCGGACGACTCGCCCGAAGAATGGGCATCAAGTCGAGCGTCGGTGATCCGCTTCGTCGGCTTCTGGCCGCCACTCCGGAAGGGGCGGGCATGCTGGATCCGACCGTGGAACATCCAGAATGGGCCGTCGCCTGCGGTCTTTGTGCGTGTGAATTGGAAGCCTGAGCGGATTCCCGCGACGGCAGTCGAAACCCAGGAGAGGTCCAATGGACAAGGTTCACGACTACGCGACGGGTTTTCTGCCCGACGACTACGTGAAGCAGCGAGCGGAGCGGCGTACCAACATCGCGGCCGTCATTCTGTTCGCGATCGTGATGGGAGGCGTCGCACTGGCCTACTTCGCCACCGATCGAACGTGGAATGGTGTTCGCTCGGCACAGGCCGAGGTCAACCTGCAGTTCGCCGAAGCGGGTGATCGCCGGGCGGAGATGGATGCCTACGAGCAGCGGGTCAACCGCATCGTGGACAAGGCCCACATCGCGGTCGGACTGCTGGACACCGTGCCGAGATCGAATCTGATGGCCGAGATCGTCAACCGCATGCCGGAAAAGCTGAGCCTCGTGCGATTCAACCTCGAGACCACGGAAATCAAGCCGCCCCGCGAGAAGCCGAACGTCGTGGGATCGATCTCGACCCGTGGCCCCGGATCCGAAGAGCCTTCCGAGGAGTCCCGCCCCGAGCCTCGTCGTTGGGCGACCACCATGGAAATCGAGGGGCTGGCCCCGAGTCTGGCCGAGATCTCGCTGTTCATCGATGCTCTGGTCGAAATGGAACTGTTCCGAAGGGTGCGACTGGATCACACCCAGGAGACGGAGATCGACGATCGCGGGATGCGTGAATTCCGGGTGCTCTTCGAGCTCCGGCAGGACGCGGATATTCGCTTGATTGAAGATCCGACGACCATCGCCAACGTGATCGAGGAGGACCCCTCATGAAACTTGGAATTCGAGAGTACGCCTTTCTCGCGGTGCTCACCGCGGTTCCCCTCGCGTCCTGGTTCTTCGTGTTCCAGCCGCGAAACGAGGATATCCGTCAGGCTCGGATGGAGATCTCCTCGATGGAGACGACCCTCGTCCGGCTGGAAGTGCTGACCGGCGCCGTCGGCGATGTCCGCTCGAGAATCGATGAGGCCGAAGCCCGGCTCTCCGACTTCGGCCGGATCATTCCGAATGCGGAGGAGGTCGAGGATCTTCTCGCCGAGTTGAACCGCATCGGTGAACGGCATCGTCTTTCGATCGAATCGATTCGCGCTCTCAAGCAGAGCGAATCACAGGGGTACATCGAGATTCCCCACCGTTTGAAGATCTCGGGTGACTTCGAGGGGATCTATCGATTCCTGACCGACCTCGAGCGACTTCCACGGTTGGTGCGGGTTCAGTCCCTGGAAGTCGATCGCAATCTCGTCGCGGCGGGCCGAAATGATTCGGAACGCCCGTACGGAACCCTGGATGCGTCCCTGGTGATGGTCGTCTACTGCGACGGCGGCAAGGACACGGAGGAACAAGGATGAATGATCAGGAACGTGAAGGTACGAACCCTGGAAGCATCGATTCCTCGATCGACGATCCCGTGGTTCGAGGCGGGTCCATCGACTTCTCCCTCGATGATGGATTCATCAACGCCTCGCAGGAGAACGGTCGGCGTCGATTCGATGCGGGAACCCTGGTCTTCGCCGGCGTGGTGTTCGCATCGGTGGTCGGACTCTGGTCGATGCGATTCCTCGGCCGAAGCAATGCCGATGCAACCCCGGTGAAGACTCGTCTCGAGACCATGGAGTAGATCAATCAGGCGGAAGCCTAAGGTGAACCGGTCCCGACCGGCGAGCTGGC
>CAJWFU010000524.1:0-2054 GCA_913031315.1 uncultured Phycisphaerae bacterium
GGCGAGGTCGGCCTGGAAGGGATCCTGACGACCGGCACGGACGAGGGCGACCTCGCGTTCCTCGACCTGACGATTGAGTTCGACGCCGCGCTGGGCGTTGGCGATCGCATCGAGTTGCAGGACCAGGTCGAGATAGTCGGTCACGATCGCGACATGAAAGTCGCGGCGAAACGCCTCGAAGGATCGAGCGGCGTAGACGAGGCTTCGTCTTGACTGGACGAGCGTCTCACGGGCGGCGAGGCCGGCCCCCTTGAGAAGTGGGACTCGACCATCCAGAACGAGGGTGGCGCTCTGAACCCCGTCGTCGGTGCTGGCGGAATCGATGGACTGCGTGATGTCTGCGAGGAATCGGGCGGTGACCTCGCCTCCGTAGGGAAGACGCTGCCGGACACCGAAATCGTTGACCGCTCGGAAGGCCGCGTCATACCGGGGATCGATGCCCTTGCCGACTTCGAAGGAGGTGTCGTTGAAGAAACTGGGTTGAAAGAGGTATTCGGCGGTGATCACGGAGAGAGCACTGAGCAGGTAGGTCTGCTCGGCTCCCGTGTATTCGACCGCGTTCACCCGAGCGAAGTCCAGGGCCGCATCGAGCGTCAACGGTCGGGCGTCGTCGGGGGCGGCGGCGAGTTGCTGGATCCGGGCGATGACCGCCTCGGCTTCGGAATCGGCGTCGCTCCTCGCCGTGAACGGAAGATCGGCCGCTTCCGGATCCGTCGTCTCCGGGGTCTCGACCGCTTCGGGGAACGGATCTCCTTCCGGGTAGAGATCGAGTTCCAGTTCGGGAGCGGTCCGGCCCCCATCTGCAAGACCGGCGTTGCGCTCACGAAGCAGATCATCGGTCCGGAGGGTCGTCTCCTTCAACTGCTGGCCACCGCATCCGAGGAGGATGAGGGTCGCCAGGGCAGAAATGGAGTGGTTGAAGAAGCGCGGCATGCCGGTCGTCCCGGAAAAAGGTGTTCGAAGGTCCCTGCTGGCCTTGAATCGGCGTATTCGAGTCCTCAAGCCTATCGGATGCTGGTGAAAGGTCCCCCCCAAGACCCCAATCCGGCGATCCCGGGCCCTCGGGGCCCCGTATCCGGGGGGTGGAACTCCCGACGTCCTCGATTCGATTGGTCTGGGAGAATGACTTCAGCGAGTCTGAACCGACCTTCGGAACGAAACCCAAGCCATGCCCCCAATCACCATTGATTCTCAAAGTCTCATGATCGCCGGTCGCCGCACCGCCATTGCTGGTGCGGGAGCCGAATACGCCGCCATGGATCCTTCGATCAGGCCGGCGGTTCTCCGATCGTTCGCAGCGCTCGGCTTCAACACCGTCATGGCCTCCTGCCCCTGGCACCTCCATGAAAGGCTGCCGGGTGGATTCGATTTCTCGGGTCGACTCGATGTCGCGGCCTTCTGTCGGGATGCGCACGAGGTGGGCTTGCGGACGATTCTTCGGATCGGTCCCGCCGTGGGTGCTCCCTTCGATGGCGGCGGAATTCCCGCCTGGATCGGAGATCTGACCGAGGTCGAATCCAGGTCCGGGGTTCCGGGGTTCCTTGAGCTGGTCTCGAAGTGGTACGCGGAACTGGCGGAACGACTGGTCGATCTTCAAGCGGACCGCGATGGTGGTGGACCGTTGCTCGCGATCCAGGTCGAACATGACTGGCGGAGCGGCTCGGGTTCTTCCGGCCCCAACTATCTCCAGGAGCTCGTGCGATATGCCCGAGAACGGGGCTTCACGGTTCCGATTCTGACGTCGAACGGATTCTGGTCACCGGCGGAAGGTGCGATCGAGACCTGGTCCGGATGGGACGGTCTCTTCTCCAACGTCCGTCAGGTCGCCACGGTCCAGCCGGACATGCCGAGGATCTGCGTGATCGATCGTGGCGAGGAGCCGGATGCGTTCCGACGCCCGGGTCAGACCGGTTCCCCGGTCGATCCCTCGGATCTGGCGGACCGATTCGCCCGCGTGCTCGCGGCTGGTGGACAGTCCATCGTCGCCCATGCCTTCGACGGGGTCTTTCCCGCCGGAGCGACCGGACGGGACGAGCACGGTCCGATCTCCCCCG
>CAJWFU010000525.1:0-2049 GCA_913031315.1 uncultured Phycisphaerae bacterium
TTCCAGCCGAGGAGAGCCACGCGGGACGCCATTCCATCGGCGTCCTGAATCGCGGGCAGACCGCGTCGAACCGTGCCATGGGCATGATATCGCCGCGGTATCGCGTCCCCCTGCACAATCCATGCCATTCCGGACTCTTTCACCGGAGTCGTCAATCGATCGGCCGACGCTCGGTGATGGCATCCGCCAGAACCGCCCTACTGGCGTATTCGATCTGACTTCCACTAGGCAACCCTCGGGCCAGCCGAGTGGTCTGGATTCCCAGGGCCCGGGCTTCTTCGGCCACATGGAGGGCCGTGGTATCACCCTCCATGTCCGGATTGAGACCCAGAACCAGTTCCCTGACCGCCACGCCTCGAGCGTTCCGGGCCGGATCCCGGAGTCGATTCAAGAGGTCCGCGACCGTCAATCCATCCGGCCCGACCCCATCGAGCGGGTCCAGGCGGCCCAGAAGAACGTGGTAGATGCCTCGATGCATCCCCGTCTGTTCCAGACTGATCAGATCTCGAGGCTGCTCGACCACCAGCACCACCGAAGCATCCCGACGTTCATCCTGACAGATCGAGCAAGGATCATCGTCCGCCAGATTCCAACAGACCGAACAGTGTCGAACACTGTCCTTCACCCGCACGATCGCGTCCGAGAGACCGATCGCATCGTCTCGGCTGCTCTTGAGCACGTAGAACGCGAGCCGTTCCGCGCTGCGACGTCCGATGCCTGGAAGTCGTGCGAATTCGTCGATGAGATTCGAAATGGATTCTGGATACGACATGTCTAGAGCAGGCCCGGAAGCCCTCCGGGAGGAAGGGGAATACCCAGTTCGCCGGCGGCTTCCTGCAGGTGGGTGCCGATCATGTCCTGGGCTCGGGTGAGGGCCGCATTGACCGCACTGGCCACCAGATCTTCGGCCATGGCACGATCCTGCGCCTCGCCGTCGGCCACCAACACCGACATCATGGTCGGATCGATGTGCACGGCGCGAATCCGCATGGTGCCATCGGCGATCGCGGTCACCGCGCCCCCGCCGACTTCAGCCTCCACCGTCATTTCGGCGAGTTCCGCCTTGGCTCGTTCGAGCCGTTCCTTGATCTTCGGAAGGTCCTTCATGAGACCACCCAGACCAGCCATGCCTTTCAGTGCGTCGAACATCAATCCTCCGGAGTATCGGGACCGCCGTTGGTATCAGGCCGCGGGGAAGTCCGCCGAACCTGTACGACGTGTGCATCAAAGAGATCCATCGCTTCCTGGACCAGGGGGTGTTCCATCGCGGCGCGGGACTCGTCGGTGGCCGGCGCGGCGGAGCGAGTCTGCCCCGCACCGGACTCGACGAATTCAATCCGCATCTTGCGACCGAACACGGCCGAAGCCAGCTCTTCCAATCCCTGGGGCCGCTGAACGGTGAAGGCGACCCCGGGCGACGCATCCTTTCGCCGTCGCAGACACAAGGTCCCGCCTTCGAGTCGCTCGAAATCGAAATCCGCGAGCATGGCGCGATGCCGGGGCGTGGTCGCGGCGGCCTCGAGCCGGGCCCAGGGACCGCCGTCCCCCGCACCGACGTCCGCCGGCGTCTCCATGGGGACCTCCGCACCGACGTTGCCGGGCTTGGGGGTGGACGCGGTCGTCGGCGGCGGGTTCTCGGGCGGGACCGACTGCACCGGCTTCGGGGGCGTCTCGGCCGCCCCGGATGGCGCGGACTTCTCGGATCGCCCGGACTGCTCGGATCGCCCGGGTGATTCGACCGCCCGATCCGGGCCGGGCCTTCCCTTGGTCGTCACGTCGGACTTCGGTGCGATCGACGTCTTCGAGACGGGGCGCGACTCAGCCGCGGTCAGCCTTTTTTTTTTCGCAGGCGTCCCCGCGGCGGTGTCCCCGGCAAGCAACGAGGCGGCACGAGCGAATCGTTCCGACATCGCCATGCGGGCGACCGCCGCATCGAGGATGGCACGCGGCGAGGCGCTCACCCGGACCCGCGAGCTCGCGGCGTCGCAGAGGGCGATCATGTGGACCAGCTGTTCGGGTTCGAAGCAGGCGGCCTCTTCGACGAGGGCC
>CAJWFU010000526.1:0-2049 GCA_913031315.1 uncultured Phycisphaerae bacterium
AGTCCCCTGCGGTCTGGCGGGCGATGCAGACGCTCGAGAAGCGCGGGGTGCCCAACCAATACGGCACCCAGCGATTCGGATATCGCCGCAACACCCACCGGCTGGGCCGGATGATCCTGGCCCGCGACTGGGACGGGCTCGCCGCCGAGATGCTCGGCACCACCGGCTCGTGGTTCCCCGCGCACCAGCGCGGCCAGCGCGAGGCGTTCGATGCGGGCCGGTTCGACGAGGCCGCGAAGGGGTGGGGGCGTCGCGACGTCGCGGAGCGGGGGATGGCCGCCGCGATCGCGAAGGGCCGATCCACCGAAGACGCGGTCGCCACCGTCTCGAAGCAGATGCGGACCTTCTGGGTGAGTGCGCTCCAGTCGTCGATCTTCAACCACCTCCTCGAAGCGCGGATCAAGGCCGGGACGATCGATCGCATCCTCGAAGGCGACGTGGCCTTTCGTCATGACCGCCGGAAGAGTTTCCTCGCCGACGCGGGCATGCTGGAACGGGAGGATCTCGCCGCCCAGGCGGCCGCCTTCGAGCTTTCTCCGGGAGGTCCCATCCTCGGTCCGGGCATGCCGCAGGCCACGGGCGAGGTTCTGGATTCCGAACGGGCCGCTTTCGCGGATGCCGGCGTGGATGCGACGGCCTTCGCGGGTGACGGGCTCGATTTCAAGGGAACCCGCCGTCCCTACCGGGTCCAGCTCACGAATCTGGAGCTCGATTCCGGCTTCGACGAGCATGGTCCGTACGTGCGCACCGCCTTCGATCTTCCGCGTGGTTCCTACGCCACGGTCGTGCTGCGCGAGATCATCGGTGACGACGGTGTCGAGGCGCACCGCCGGGACAAGCGGGATCGAAACGCCTTCAAGACGAACGAGACCAAGGACGCCTGAACGTTTCAGGTCGATCGAAACGTTCAGGTCGGTCTTCTCGGATCGGGCCGCCGCGGATTCGATATCGCCTGTGGCAACACCAGACGTGTTATATTGCGCGCGTCGACGCACCGGCGTCACCGGCGTTACCGGCGTTTGAAGCAGAAAGGAAAAGCCGTCTTGCGAGGATTTCGATCTATGATCGCGATCGTCTTCTCCGTCGCACTGTGCGTGACGGGCATGACTGCGCCGATCGAAGCCTCGCAGGACGACACCAACGCGTCCGCGGCGGGCCCTCCGGTTCCGCCCGCGCCGGCACCGGTCCGACAGCCCGACGGATCGGTCGCGGACCTCGACGCGAAACTCGTGATCTGCGACCCTGATGCGCCACCGGTGTCCGGCGCCGGCGTGACCAGCATCTTCGAGCCGGAGTCCCCGCCATCCCGCGAGATCCGTGATCTTGGATTCCTCGTCTTCGCGATCTGCATCGTGATCTTCGTGGTGGTCCAGGGGTTCCTGGTGATCGCCATCGTCCGCGGGATCCGGTCCCGCCGGGCGGCCCGCGAAGGCGGGGCCGGTGGATCCCCCGAGCCGACCCAGGTCTACGGCAGCGTCCCGATCGAGGTGGCGTGGACGGTGATCCCGACCATCATCGTGTTCGTGCTGACGATGGTGACCATCCGAACCATCCGGGACATCGACATCACCTCGCCGCCCGAGGATGCGCTGGAGGTGGTCGTGATCGGACATCAGTGGTGGTGGGAGTTCCGCTACCCCAGCGACGCCGGCGAAGTGGTGACCGCGAATGAGATGCACGTCCCGGCGGGGCGGCCGATCTGGCTCCGCCTGGAGTCGGCGGACGTGATCCACAGCTTCTGGGTCCCGCGACTCGCGGGCAAGATGGATCTGATTCCGGGCCACACGAACTACACGTGGTTCGAGGCCGACCGGGCCGGCATCTACCTCGGGCAGTGCGCCGAGTACTGCGGCACCCAGCACGCCCACATGCTCATCCGCGTCTACGCGGACGAACCCGAGGACTTCGACGCCTGGCTCGACGCCCAGCGGAAGCCGGGGGTCGAGGATCCGAAGGTGGCCGAGGGGCGAGGAGTCTTCGCGGAATACGCGTGTCTCAACTGCCACACGGTCGACGGGACGAGCGACGGCATGTTCGGGCCGAACCTCA
>CAJWFU010000527.1:0-2044 GCA_913031315.1 uncultured Phycisphaerae bacterium
CGGCGAGCAGGATTCTGCCGATCGCCGGCTCCAGGCTCGGAGGCCGAACCCATCCGGCGGGCAACGCATACGAGTGGGTGACTTCGAGGCCGATTTCGCCCTCGACGGTCGTCACAATGCGATCAACGCGGTGGCGGCGATCGAGATCGCCCGGCACCTGGGGGTCTCGGATGCCGACCTCGCTCGCGGTCTCGCATCGATCCGGCCTCCCGCGATGCGATTTGCGCGTCGGAATTTCGATGGTGTCCTGGTTCTGGACGATGCGTACAACGCGAATCCAGAATCGATGAGAGCCTCCCTCGAAGCCTTCTCGGAGGTGGTCGACGCTTCCGTCGCCGCGGGGTCAAGACGGATCGCGGTGCTCGGGGCGATGTTGGAACTCGGCGGGGGGGAGGCTGAGATGCATCATGAGATCGGGACGTGCGCAGCCGCGACGAACCTGACGCATCTGTTCATCGTGCGAGATCGCGGAGGCGATGAGATCGCGACCGGAGCCCGGGCCGCCGGATTCCCGGGCACGATCCAAGTGGTCGAGGATGCCACTGAAGCGGCGGCGACCGTGGCCTCGGTGGTCAAGGCCGGTGATGCGGTTCTGGTGAAGGCGTCCCGCGGTGTGGGACTCGAAAAAGTCGTCGACGCCATCAAGCGTCGCCGGGAGGCTACAGGTTGATTCCTTTTTTCATCAAGCAGTTCCAGGGACCTCTGGAGAGCACCGGCCTCATGAAGGTGCTCCAGGTCTTTTATCAGGTCGAATTCCGAGCGTTCCTCGCGGTGCTGGTCTCGTTCGGGATCGTGTTGGCATTCGGGCCGCGGACGATCCGCTGGCTGGTCCGACAGAAGGTGGGGGACGCGCCGGAATTCAACAACGCCGACGTGAACGAACTCATGCGATCTCGGGCCGGCACGCCGACCATGGGTGGCGTGCTGATCTGCGGGGCGATCGTCCTGACGGTGCTCTTCCTCGCCGACCTTCGAGAACGCTACGTTCACCTCGCCCTCGCGATCGTGGTCTCCTTCGGGCTGCTGGGGATGGCCGACGACTGGCTCAAACTCACCACCGCACGTCGAAGCCCGGGTTCGCGTGACGGCCTCCGGCCCTGGGAGAAACTGCTCTTTCAGATCGGCCTCGCGGCGATGTTTTCGTGGGTTCTGTTCTCCCAGGCGACCATCGACCCCGACGTCGACATCCAGTCCGCCGCCCGGGTGCTCAATCTGCCGTTCCAGCGGACCTTCGAGCCCGGGGCGACCCAGGGGGTGGATTCGATGCTCCCGGCCCTGACCCTCAATCCGGGGGTCTTCGTTCTCGGGGCCGGAGTCTTCGTCCTGCTGGGGACGCTGGTCATCGCCGGAACCAGCAACGCGGTGAACATCTCGGACGGCATGGACGGACTCGCGGCGGGGGTCATGACGATCGGGGCGATCGCCTTCATGATCGTCGCTCGACTGGGGACCTTCCGTGATTCCGCCTCGACCCTCAGCATTCCCTGCGTGGAGAACGGGCCGGACCTGATGGTGGTCTCCGGAGCGATGGCGGGAGCGTGCCTCGGTTTCCTCTGGTTCAATTCCAGTCCGGCCAAGGTGTTCATGGGAGACACCGGCAGCCTCGCTCTCGGGGGTCTGCTCGGTTATCTCGCGGTCGCGCTTCGTCAGGAGATCGTGCTGGTGCTGGTCGGCGGCATCTTCTTCCTCGAACTCGCGAGCGTCGTGGTCCAGGTCGGTTGGTTCAAGTTCACCCGCATCCGGACCGGCAAGGGGATCCGTCTGCTCCGTTGCAGTCCGATCCATCATCACTTCCATCTGGGTGGATGGAGCGAGCAGCAGGTCGTCACCCGGTTCTGGCTGATCACCATCGTGCTTTCGATGGCCGCCTTCGCCCTGGTCAAGCTTCGCTGAGGTCGTCGTCGAACACATCGAGTCCGACCAGCACGCCGGGGGTGTCGATGGATTCGGGATCGCGATGTCGCCGCAGGAGACGGACGAGGCTCCGCATGTCCGGCCAGGGTGGGGCTTCGAAGACGCGGCGGTCGCCGGCTATCGGGTGCTC
>CAJWFU010000528.1:0-2014 GCA_913031315.1 uncultured Phycisphaerae bacterium
TTGCCACCTTGCCCGGGCGGGCAGGTTGGCGAGGGCGTCGGCCCTCTCTTGATGCGTTGCGAGGGAGACGGCTCCGGTCGCCGGTTCTGACCGGCTCTTCCCAGAAATTCACCGGTTTTCGCAATCGGTTGGAAGTCACGTTCGGTGGTCTCATGCCGGTCGAGCGAACAGGTACATTTCGGGGTGCAGGAAGGACCAAGGATGACCCAGCCGACCGCTCCATCCGATGATCTCGACCTTGACGCGGTGATCGAACTGCTCGAGCGAAGCCCCGATCTCCGAGCCCGGGAGATCGCCACCGCGGTCGGCGTCGACCGCCGAAGCCTGAACCAGGTGCTGCATTCCCGGATCGACCTCTTCGTCAAGGATCCCGAAGACCACACCTGGCGGCTTCGCATCGAGGATTCGTTTGACTCGATCGAACGAAGCCCCGGTCCCTTCGGCCCGGCGGCGGCCCTGATTCCCGAGCGTCAGGAACTGGCGGTCGTCAGCCAGACGGCGACCTGCCGCGACGTGCAGCGGCTCATCCTCGAGAACGACTTCTCCGCGATTCCGATCACGAACGATCAAGGGGTCGTGACTGGAATCGCGACTCTTGAATCGATCGCGGAACATCTTCATCGCGTCGACTCGAAGAACACCTCGCTGGGGGACGCCCTGGATTCACCGGTTCGCCACGCCTGCGAACGACCGCGGTACATCGGACCCGAGACCTACATCGACCGTCACGTCGACTGGCTCGACGTGCAGCACGTGATCGTCGGCACCGCCCAGGCGCCACTCGGCATCCTCACCATCGCCGACGTCTGGACGATCCTCCACCGGTTCACCGAAGCGTTCGTCCTGGTCCACGAGATCGAAGTCGAGCTCCGGCGACTGATCGGCCGGCACGCCGCGGCCGCGAACACTCCGCTCGCCGACCTGTTCGCGGCGATGCACATCCAGGAGGGCACGACCCGCCCTTCATCGCTCGAGCACCTGAGCTTCAGCCAGTACATCCACGTGATGTACTCGCCGGTGGGCACCCCGATCTTCGAACCGGTGATGGGATCCCGCTCGATCTTCCGAGCGCCGTTCGACGCCGTGAACCGAATCCGCAACGACGTCATGCACTTCCGACACCACGCCGTCCCCGACGCCTCGATCGACTCGCTCCGCTCCTTCCGGATGACGGTGCGGGGGTGATGGTGGATGCTCCGGCCGATCGAATACCTACCGGGAGGTATCGGCCGTACCTTGCTCGCGGTTTCGCGTCGGTATATTCAGGTGGCCCGAGGATCGTCGCCCCAAATCCGCCCCCGGAGATCCTTCATGACGAAGCTTCATCCTGACTCGAGGCGTCCGCATGAACGATGAACCAGCATCCATGAATCTCTTCGACGCCGTCACGATCGCGGCCGAAGCGCATCAGACCGCTCGCCCACGTGATGATGGTCCCTACATCGCCCATCCCGTCCGAGTGATGCTTCGAGTCGCCGGCGATCACGCACGCATGGCCGCCTTGCTGCACGACGTGGTCGAAGACCATGCCGAAGAAGGCTGGACCTTCGAAGAACTCGACCGCCGAGGATGTCCGGCGGAGGTCCTTGAAGCCCTGAGACTTCTCACGCACGAAAAACCGAGAGGTGATCGCGACGACCCCGCCCATGTCCAACGGGTGAAGGAAGATTACGCGGCGTACATCGAACGACTGGCCTCGAATTCCATCGCTCGATCCGTGAAACTCGCGGACCTCACAGACAACATCGGCGACGGAATCATCCCCGAAGATGCCGATACCTGGACTCGGGGTCGCCTCGAGAGATACCTCACCGCCAGAGAACTATTGAACCGGAAGGAGAACCGATGAAGGATGACCGCCCCGAACTCGAAATCCGACTCGTCCGCCACGGAGAGTCTCACGCGAACCTCGAAGCCGGCACGTTGCATCACGCGGTTCCCCAACTGGAGGGTGACCACCGGATCACGCTCACCGAGCAGGGGCACCAACAGGCCCGAGAGCGTGGACGATCGA
>CAJWFU010000529.1:0-2011 GCA_913031315.1 uncultured Phycisphaerae bacterium
GGGAGTCGATCGACGCGCCGGCAACGGGGGCTCAAGCCAGCCAGTGGCTCATCGAACGCCTTCAGCCTCGGAGTCGCGGGTACCTGGTACCGCTGGTGGTGGAACTCCCGGAAGACACGACGTGGCGAAGCCTCTCCGCGGCGTTGACGACCCTGGTTGAAAGACATCCGGCACTCCGGACCAGCATCCATCCCGCCCGGGACGACCCCGGCTCCCTTCGGCAGGTGGTGGGCCCGGCGCCCGGCATGGTGGTGATCGAACCACGGAGCGTGCCCGACCTTCGTGATCATTCGATCGCCGCGGTGATCGAGGGGATGGCCGGGAATCTGCCAACGGTTTCGAGTGGTCACCCCTGGAGAGCGATTGGACTGACGCTGGATGGTCGGCTTCGATCGTTGCTCCTGCTTCTTCATCATGTGGTGGTCGACGACCCATCGCTTCGAATGCTCGTGCGGGAACTTCATCGGGAACTGGCCGGCGCCGATCATCCGGATGCGGCGGGGCCGGAACGACCCGAAATTGAAATGGATCTCCGAGACGTCGGCCTTCGTGAGCAGCGGACTTCGGCATCGGCGGAGGAAATCGCTTGGTGGAGGCGGAGGCTGGCCGGTTTGGCGCCGCGTCTCGAACTCGGCCCGGAACACGATGTGGGGGCCCAGGTCCGACGTCGTGCAGCATTCCTCGATTCAGCGGCCGTGCGACGTCTTGACGAACGGATTCGAGACGCGGGAGGGGTCCGCACCGCCGCCGTGCTGCGAGCGGCTCGATCCGCCGCCGCGGCGATCGGCATCGCGCCGGATGGCGCCATGCCGATCGGGCTGCCGATGTCGCTTCGTGATCATGGCGATGCCGGCACCGTCGGCATGTTCCTGAACACGCTGCCGATGTCGATCGCGGCCAACGACTCGCTTGCGAAGATCGCGGCCACGATCCGCGAGGGTCGCAGCCATCGTGGAGTGGCGTACGAGGCGATCGCGCGGAGTGCGGCTCCGATCGAACCGATCCCGGGACGATCGCCATGGCTGGATTTCGTGGTTGGCGTGGTCGAAAGTGATCGCGAGCCGGGTTCGCCGCTGAAGTGGCGGGTCGCACCGCCGGGTCACAGTCCATTCCCGATCATGCTGATCACTCGGTTCGAAACTGACGGTTGTCGAATCGAGCTTGACGTCGATCCAGCCTGGATTCGTGATCAGGATGCCGAAGAACTCCTCTCCTTGATGGTCGAGGAACTCGGTTCGAATGCAGGTGAGACCATTCCCCATCGCGTGTCGGTCTGCGAGGGACCGGTTCTGGATCCCGACGACCATCGGAGTCTGCCGGAGACGGTTCGTGCCGCGGCCCGGGAGACACCGGAGGCGGTGGCGGTTCGAGACGGTGGTGGTGAATGGAACTTCAAGGAACTCGACGAGCTCGCGGATCGTCTCGCCGCTTCGATCCTCTCCGGCGTCCCGACGGGATTCAAGCCGGGATCTCCGATCGCGATCTTCGGGCGACCTTCTCGTGAAACGAATCTCGCGGTGATCGCCGCGATGAGAGCGGGTGGAGCGGCCATGCCGATACCCCCCGAAACGCCGGTCTCTCGGGCGGCGGATCTTCTTCGCCGGTCCGAGCCGGTGGCGGCGATCGTGGCGTCCCCGGATCTTCTCCGGAACGCCGACGATTCGATCGACGCTTCGGGAAGATCGGTTCCGGTGGTCGAAGTCGATGAAGGTTCATTGATGGCCGCTGCCGTGGAACTCCCGAAGATCAACGTCGATCAGGCCTGCTACGTGCTCTTCACCAGTGGTTCCACCGGTGAACCCAAGGCCGTGCGAATGCATCACGGGGGTCTTGCCGGTCTCATCGAGCACGAGTGCCGTCGGACACCGATCGATGTCGCGGCTCGAACGGCTCAGTTTGCGCCGCTGGGTTTCGACGTGGCGTTCCAGGAACTCTTCTCCACCTGGGCCAGCCGGGGCACGGTGGTCTCGGTACCACTGGACGTCCGGCGGGATCCATCGGCCCTTGCTCG
>CAJWFU010000530.1:0-2001 GCA_913031315.1 uncultured Phycisphaerae bacterium
AGGACCGAACAACGAAGCGTCGGGAAAGGGATAGACATGGATGGATTCCGGAAGCGGCGAAAGACGGGAGGTCGGGTGAACCGGCGATCGCCGTTTGGGTTCTCGGATGAGTCGGAATCGGTTTCAAATCCCGGGCGGGAGGACCGGCCGAGCGTCTGATTTTCCGGGCTCACGAGGTCGAAAGACGGGAAGGTACGCGAATGTGCGACCCTCCGGGGGCGATCAGACGTACCTGGAGGGTCGGTTCAGGGCCGATTACGACGGATTCGGGAATGCTTCGCCTCCCTCGTTCAGTTCTTTCGAAGAGAGAAACATGCCTCCAATCACTTTCGACGGCCGCAGCTTCCTCGTCTCCGGACGCCGTACGACCTTGTTCGGCGGTGGCCTCGAGTACGTCATGCAGGCGGAACATGACCGATCCGACCGCCTGGATTCCATGGCCCGGCTCGGTTTCAACACCGTCGTCGCATCCTGTCCGTGGTTCCTCCACGAACCGACGGCCGGACGTTTCGACTTCGAGGGTCGACTCGATGTCGGGCGTTTCCTTCGGGAAGCACACGAAGCAGGCCTGCATGCGGTGCTTCGGGTCGGGCCCGCGATCGGCGCACCGTTCGACGGCAGTGGACTCCCGACCTGGATCGGTGAACGAGCCGGCGTGGAACCCAGAACCGGATCGCCCGCGTTCCTCGAACTGGTCTCGCGGTGGTTCAGTCGACTCTCCGAAGAGATCGTCGGCCTTCAGGGTGATCGCGACGAAGGCGGACCTCTGGTCGCGATTCAGGTGGAGCACGGCTGGAACTGCGGATCCAAGGCCACCGGCGACGCCTACCTCGTCGAGCTGGTCCGGTACGCCCGGGAACGAGGCATCACGGTTCCGATCCTGACGTCCAATGGTTTCTGGCAGGAGACCGAGGGGGCGATCGAGACCTGGTCCGGCTGGGACGATCTCTTCTCGAATCTTCGTCAGGTGTCGTCACTTCAACCCGGCAAACCCCGCATCTGCACGATCGAACGTCCCGCGGAATCGGCGTACCGCCGTCCCGGCCTGGCGGCGACCATGCCGCCACCCGGCGAACTCGCCGACCGAACCGTCCGCGCCCTGGCGGCCGGTGCACAGACCATGGTCGCCCACGCCGTCGACGGTGTTCTCCCCGCGGGTGCCGCGGGCCGCGATGCCTGGGGCGACATCCCCCCGAACGCGTTCGCACATCCCCTGCTCGACGAGGTCGGAGACCCCACCGAGATCGGGAATTCGATGTCGATGATCGCCCGTTTCACACGCGATTTCGGTGGCGTGCTCGCGGATCTCGATCCCGATGATCACCCGATGGTCGTCGACCCGGACGATCCGGCCCCCGGTGTGGTCGCCGTCCCCCGATCGGGCGGCGCCGGTTCGGCGACGTTCTTCTTCCGAAAGGGCGGATTCGAATTCGCGTCGGTCATCGATGGTTCAGGGCGTCGGATCACCGCGGACTTCGGAGACCGGGACTGGACCTGGACCCTGGCGGACGCGGATCTCGCCGGGCGTGGACGGCTCGATTGGACTTCCGCGATGCCATTGGCCCTCGTCGGTGGCCGAATGCTGGTCCTCACCGCCGCAGCGGGAGCGACCGTCGACCTTTCCATCGACGGGCGTCCGCTTTCAACGGCCGCGCCCCGGGCCCGCCGAGATGGCTCCGGCCCGATCGTCGAGTCGCACGCGGGGTTCACGGTGGTGGTCCTGAACGAGATCCAGTCCGGGACGATCCTCGACGACGGTGACGGCATCGTGATCGGTGCCTCACGCGTCTTCCGTGATGGCTCGGCGATCGCCCGGGAAGGCATGAAGCCGTTCCGGATCGGCGTCGACGGAACAAGAACCCCCATCCTCGAGCACGACTCGAGCCGTGCCGGTCGCCGGATGGTTCGGAAGTGGCGGACGTGGTCCGAGCCGGACTGCCGATCACTCGACCACCCCCGATCCGTGCCCGTGGATGAAGACCTCGGGCTCGCCTCGATCGG